>JBKPLN010000373.1:0-12294 GCA_046731635.1 Pseudomonadota bacterium
GATGCGCTCCATCGCAAATCGCGATGTGACGTTTTTCAACGGTACCGTCGCAATCAACTTTTTGTAAAACGCATCGTATCCGGCAATGTCGGTCACGACGACGCGCAGCATGTAGTCAACGTCTCCGGCCATGCGGTAAAATTCCATTACTTCCGGCATCGCGCCCACGAGATCGGCAAATTTTCTCAGCCATTCCTGCGAGTGATCGCCGGTCTCGATGGAAACGAAAACGGTGATGCCGAGACCGACCTTTTCGGGATCGACGATCGCTACCCGGCGCGTGATCACGCCGTCAGCCTCAAGCCGCTGCAGCCGTTTCCAGCAAGGGGTCGACGACAATCCGACGCGTTGGCCAATCTCGGCCACCGACAGCGAAGCGTCCTGTTGCACAACGGCGAGGATTTTCCGGTCGATGGCGTCCATTCTCTCTTGAGGCTCCTGCCTGGCACGAATACCCTACGCACGATAGGAACTATAGAATATTATTATTATTTCATGCCGACACCTGTCATAACAGAGAAAAATATTCTACTTCAAGTGTAATCTTAGGCCTCACCAGAGGCTGCCTAATGAAACACTAGCCATGAAAACATTATTCCGCTTTCGCCCGTCCGACGCCTTGCGACGCCTTGGCGCCGCCATTCTGTTCAGCGCCGCGCTCGCCGCCTCGGTAGCCGGGGCGCACGCCGAACCGCTCGTGAGCGTGGAGTGGCTTAACAGCCATCGTGCCGACCCCAATGTGGTCGTCCTCGATATCCGCTCGGCGATAGACGGTGGCGGGGCACAAGCCTACGCGGCCGGTCACATTCCCGGCAGCGTTCACAGCGACTACGACAAGGCGGGTTGGCGCGTCACGCGCAACAACGTGCCTTTCATGGTTCCGACGGTGCCGGAGCTGGAGAAGCTGATCGGCGATCTTGGCATCGACGAAGCGACGCATGTTGTGGTGGTGCCGGCAGGAGTAAACGTTCTGGATTTCGGCTCAGCTGCGCGCACCTACTGGACGCTGAAATATGTCGGGGTGAAAAATGTTTCGATCCTCGACGGCGGCATTGCCGCCTGGCGGCAGGCAGGTTTGCCTCTCGAGAGCGGTGTGAAGCCGGCGTCGCCGAAAATTTTCTCCGCGGCTGTCGATAACAGCATCCTCGCCTTGGCCAACGATGTCGAGACAATCGAAGGCAAAGGTGGCGCTACGCTTGTCGATGCGCGGCCGGCATCCTTTTTCTCCGGCAAGGAGAAGGCTCCCGCTTCCCAGGCCTATGGCCACATCCCTGGAGCTTTGAACATAGACAGCGCGAAGTTCTACGATACCCAGACGAACCGGCTGAAGCCCAAGGCAGAGCTTGCATCTATCGCGAACGCGGTGCCAGCAGGGCCCGCCGTGAGCTACTGCAACACGGGCCACTGGGCGGCGACCGACTGGTTCGTTCTGCACGAGCTGCTCGACCGGAAGGATACGAGGCTCTACGCCGGCTCGATGGTCGAATGGACCAGCAAGCCCAATCGGCCGGTTGAATCCGCGCGCACGAAGTGGGACGATCTGAAAAAGGCCTTGGGCCTCGGTTCCTGATCCGCGCCCTGGAGTTTCCATGACGACCGCTACCTTGGCCGCGCCCGATCAGGGCGCGGCTGTTCGCATCGACCGCCTGTTCCTCGGCCTTGCGCTCGCATCCGCTTCGATTCTGATCGCGCTGGTGCTGCTCGATCATCAGCCGGCTTCGGCGGCATTGATCCTCGGCGGCTTCGGTCTCGGCGTCGCGTTTCTCAAGGCCGAGTTCAGCTATACCGCGTCCTGGCGGCGGTTCCTCACGCGCGGGGAGGCAGGCGGTCTCCTCGGCGGCCTGATCGTCATTGCCATTTGCGCGTGCGTCGTCGTCCCCGTGGCTGCGCTCTCCCCGAAATATGGCGGTGCCATCGCGCCGCTGGGCCCGTCGCTGATCATCGGTGCATTCGTCTTTGCCGTCGGAATGCAGCTTGCCAATGGGTGCGGATCCGGAACGCTCTACACCGTCGGCGGCGGATCGGGACGCATGCTGGTAGCATTGTTGTTCTTTGTGATCGGCAGCGTACTGGGCAGTCTCTCGTTGCCGGCTTTTCTTGCCCTGGGTGGAACAGATCCGGTGATGGCGTCGGATTATCTTGGCGCCTGGGGCGGATTGGCACTCACGCTTGGCAGCATTGCCATCGCGGGGGCGTGTGTCATCGCCGTAGCCCGCAAGCGCGGCGCCAATTTCATGCCATCGCGACGGTATATCATCGGCGGCGTTGTTATCGGACTCCTGTGCGTCGCGGTTTTTGCCGCCGGCGGTCACCCATGGAGCGTCACTTTCGCCTTTACCGTCTGGGGCGCAAAAGCCGCAACGGCACTCGGATTCGATCTGTCGCACGCGGCTTTCTGGCAATGGCCCGGGCCCAAGCGAGCGCTTGCGGAATCAGTGCTTTCCGACACCTCGAGCCTCACCGATCTCGGAATGCTTTTTGGTGCAATGGCTGCGGCAGCAGCGAGCAAGCCGTTTGCAACTGGTCCTTGGCCGCCGCTGAAGTCACTGGCTGCAGCAGCGATCGGCGGTTTGCTGATGGGTTGGGGCGCGCGCCTCGGCTTTGGCTGCAACATCGGCGCGTTTGTTGGCGGCGTTGCCTCGGGATCGCTGCATGGCTGGCTGTGGTTTTTGGCAGCATTGCCCGGGTGCCTGGTTGGCATTCGATTGCGTCCACTGTTTGGTCTGTCGCGGGAGTAGCGGATGCGTGCCGTCTACATGGCAGTGGTCGTGCTTGGCGTTGCAGCCATTTTGGTTGACCACTTGTCGAGCCCTGCGACCGGCCGTGCCCTGTCGCCTGAAGACTTCGCCGGCGCGTGCGCGCCCTGCGGCGCGCCGTGTCCGTCAAAGAAATAGCCGCTCAGCGAGCGTGCTGCTTCAGGAAATCGTCGACTTCGGCGCGCGTCGCCGCGCCCATCAACCCGCCAAATCGCGTGCATTTGATCGCCGCTGCGGCGCTGGCAAAACGCATGGAATCCACGAGGTCGCCGGTTTCCACCAGCCGGAAGGTAAAAGCGCCGTGGAAGACGTCTCCCGCGCCCAGCGTATCGATGGCCTTCACCTTGAATGCCGGCATGTGGCGGATCTCGCCGTGGTCGAGCCAATAGACACCACGATCGCCGTCGGTGACCGCAAGAAAGCCGCTGAAATGCTGTCCAAGCTTTTTCAGGGCAGCGGGAAGGTCGTCGACCCCCGTGCTGCCGCGCAACGCCTCGGATGAACAGATCACGTGGCTGCATCCCGTCAGCAGCGGGTCGTCGAGCGGTGCCGCCTTGTCGAAATCGAGAACGCGTGGAATTCCGCGAGCCCTGGCGGCATTGCAGATCGGAACGACAAAGTTTGGATATCGGTTGTCGAGCAGCACGGCGTCCACTGCGGAGACCGTACGCTCGGCGTTCTGCGGCGCGACCTCGCCCAGACCCTGGTCGCGGCGCGTTGTGATCATCTTCTCTCCGGCGGCGTCGACCAGGATCAGCGATACCGAGGAGATTGCGCCCGGCACGCGCACCGCCCCCGTACAATCGATCTTCTCCTGCAGCAGCGTCTTGACGATGCGGCTCGCGAATTCGTCTTCTTCCGCGCCCAGCGGGCCAGCGAAGCTCACCTGCCCGCCCAGGCGAGCGATCGCAACAGCGGCATTGCCAGACTGTCCGCCGGAGGTGATCAGGAATTCCGACGCCTGGACCTTCGTGCCCGGTTCGGGAAACCGGTCAACGCGCATGACGATGTCCTCCACGGCGCCCCCGGCGCAGAGGACTTTTGGTTTTTCCGCTCTTCGCTCAATCAAAGTCTATCTCGTCTTCTACCCAGGCGCGGATGATGTGGTGTGCAATTGCGACCGGAGGAGGCGTGGTCAGGCCTTGCGGATGCTTGCGCATTAGCATCGCCTCGATCTCGCTCTTGCTGAACCAGCGGGCATCCTCCAGTTCCTCCCGATCAACCACGATGTCGTGCGTCAACGCCCGGACGTGGCAACCGATCATCAGTGAAGTCGGAAAAGGCCATGGTTGCGAGGCGAAATAAACCACCTTTCCGCAGGTAATGCCCGCTTCCTCGCGCGTTTCGCGGAGCACCGCATCCTCGATCGATTCGCCCGGCTCAACGTACCCTGCAAGACACGACCACATGGTCGGTACAAAGCGGGGCGAGCGCCCCAGCAGACACCGCTCGCCGTCGCTCGCCAGCATGATCACGACGGGATCGGTGCGCGGGAAGTGCTCGGCCTTGCACTGCGGACAGTCGCGACGCCAACCGCCACAGACAAGTCCTGTGGCAGCGCCACAGTTTGAGCAAAAGCGATGGCGCGAATGCCAGTGCAGCACGGCCTTGGCTTCCGCGATCGGTGGCAGATGATCGGCGGCGACAAGACCTTGTACAGCGACCGAGCGAAGGTCCGTCACGTGCAGATCATCGCGCGCCTTCAGCGCCTCTGCAGTCTGCGGCGGAAGGCCGTGGCCGAAACGCGGCGCTCCGTCGAGCAGGCCAAGAAATATGGTTTCGGCCGCAGGACCGAATGCCTCAGCCTCCGTCAATGTGAACAAAGGCTCGTTGAGAGGCGCGCCTCTCTTCATCACGATCCATTCGCCCCCGATCACATAGGCTCCCGCATCGGGAACACGGGCAAATGCGCCAACGGCAACGTCATTGGCTCGAAACTCCGCAGCCCGCTCTATGCGGCTGCCGGAGTATCCGAGACGGGGCTTGGGGCCGAGATCGGGACGAGAGGACATGCGGGAGGCAAATTAGCAGGCAAAAGCTACTGGGACACAACACCCTCTGGCGCCGTTTCCATCTTGAATGCGGCGGCAAACAGTGCGCGCGTATAGTCAGTCTTCGGTGCCTTGAAAAGCTCGGCGGCTGCGCCTTCTTCCACCATCTTGCCATGGCGCAGCACAAGAAGTCGGCTCGACAATGCCGCCACGACCCGCAGATCGTGTGAGATAAACATGTAAGTGAGATCGTGCCGCTTTTGCAGGTCACGCAGCAGGTCGACCATCTGTGACTGTATGAGCATATCCAGGGCGCTGGTTGGCTCGTCAAGAACGATGAAAGTCGGCTCAAGCACGAGCGCGCGGGCAACCGCGATGCGTTGGCGCTGCCCTCCCGAGAACTCGTGCGGATAGCGATACCGCGTTTCAGGGTCGAGCCCGACGTCGGTCAGCGCATCCACAACGCGCTGTTCGCGCGTCGCTTTCGAAAGGTCCGGGTGATGCACCCACAGCCCCTCTTCAATGATGTCCGACACCGACATGCGCGGAGACAAGGAGCCGTAAGGATCCTGAAACACGATCTGCATGTCATGCCGGAAAGGACGCATCTGCTTGAACTTGAGACTTTCAATAGAGTTTCCCATGAACACGATCGGTCCGGTCGAGGAGATCAACCGCAGAATAGCGAGACCGAGAGTCGTTTTGCCCGAGCCCGATTCGCCGACGACTCCAAGCGTTTCGCCCTTTCGCAATTCAATGCTCACGCCGTCGACCGCCTTGATGTGGCCGACGACCTTGCGCAACACGCCGCGTTTGACCGGAAACCAGACCTTTAGTTCTTTCGTTTCGACAACGATAGGAGCTTCCGGACGCGGTGGCGCAGGATCGGGCTTGGGCTCGGCAGCCAGCAATGCGCGCGTGTAAGGATGTTCGGGCGCGGTGAAAACGCGCTCCACTGGTCCCTGCTCGACAATCTTTCCGCGCTGCATAACGCAGACTCTGTCGGCAAGCTTGCGCACGATCCCAAGGTCATGGGTGATAAACAGCATCGACATGCCGAGCTGTGTCTGGGTGTCCTTCAACAACTTCAGGATTTGAGCCTGCACGGTGACATCAAGCGCGGTGGTGGGTTCGTCGGCGATCAAAAGGTCCGGCTTGTTGGCGAGCGCCATCGCGATCATCACACGCTGACGCTGGCCGCCGGACAGTTGGTGCGGGTAGCTGCCGAGCCGCCCGGCCGGATCGGGTATGCCTACCTGGCTGAGCAACTCGATAATCCGTGTTCTGGACGCTTCGCCTTCAAGACCATGATGTAACAGCAGAATTTCACGGATCTGTTTTTCAATGGTGTGCAGCGGATTAAGCGAAGTCATCGGTTCCTGAAAGATGATCGCGATGTCATTTCCGCGCACCTCGCGAATCTCTTGCTCCGGCATGCTCAACAATTCGCGGCCCTCGAACTTGATCGAGCCCGACGGATGATGCGCGGCCGGATACGGCAACAACTTCATCACCGAGAGCGCGGTCACCGACTTGCCGGAGCCGGATTCGCCCACAAGCGCCACCGTCTCGCCTTTGCCGACGTCGAACGAGATGCGGTCGACCGCCAGCACCTCACGGCTCCCGCGTCCAAAGGCGATCGACAAGTCGCGGACGGAGAGAATGGGCTCAGGCTCGCTCATCGGAAGGTCTTCCTTGGATCGAAAGCATCGCGCACGGCCTCGCCGATGAAGATCAACAACGACAGCATGAATGCGATACTGAAAAAGCCCGTAAAGCCGAGCCACGGTGCCTGCACGTTTGCTTTTCCTTGCGACAGCAGTTCGCCGAGCGACGGCGAGCCGGGAGGCAAACCGAAGCCAAGGAAATCAAGCGCGGTCAACGTCATCACCGACGACGACAGAATGAACGGCAAAAAAGTCATGGTTGCGACCATCGCATTGGGCAACAGATGGCGGAAAATGATGACCGTATTCGACACGCCGAGAGCGCGCGCTGCCTGGATGTATTCGAAATTCCGACCGCGCAGGAATTCGGCACGCACGAGGCCGACGAGCGAAACCCAGGAGAACAGCAGCAATATGCCAAGCAAGACAAAAAATCCGGGCACCAGAACAGAGGAAATGATCAGGAGAAGATAGAGGGAAGGAATCGAAGTCCAGATCTCAATAAAGCGCTGAAACAGGAGGTCGGTCCAGCCGCCGAAATATCCTTGTACGGCGCCGGCGGCGACGCCGATTATCGAGGAGATGATAGTCAGTGCCAAACCAAACAGAACCGAGATCCGGAAACCGTAGATCAGTCGAGCCACGACGTCGCGACCGCCGTCATCGGTGCCGAGCCAGTTGGTTTCCACTTCGTCGCACCGCGCAAAGCCGTGAGCGGCGGCGAATTCGCAGTCCTTTTGAGTGAGCAGCCAGGTTGGCTTGGAAGGAAACGGCGATGGCGGCTTGCTGACCTGGGTATTGTAGGAGAACCGCACAGGCGGCCAGACGACGATGCCTCCCTCTTTTTTGATCAGATCCATCAGGTAATCGTCACGAAAGTCGGCCGCCGTGCCGAACAAGTTCGGATCGTGCTCCTTCGCAAAAGCCGTGTCGGGATACGTGATGACTGCCGGGAAAAACGGCCGCCCGTTGACGAAGATAAAAATGGGTTTGTCGTTGGCGATAAATTCAGCGAACAGCGACACGACGAACAGCGTCAGGAAAATCCAGAGCGACCAGTAGCCACGGCGATTGGCCTTGAAATTTTCCCACCGACGCTTGTTGAGTGGTGAAATGCTTATGGCTTTTCCGGTCGGCGGCACCGCCAACCCCATGGGCGACATTGCTTCGGTTTCAGGCGGCTTGATGCCGGTCCGCGCGTCCACTTCAGACCTCCCGCGTCTCGAAGTCGATACGCGGATCGATCCACGTGTATGTTAGGTCGGAGATCAGGTTCACGACCACGCCGATGAGCGAGAAGATGTAAAGGGTGGCGAAAACGACCGGATAATCGCGGTTGAGAACGCTCTCGAAGCCAAGCAGCCCGAGGCCGTCGAGCGAGAAAATGGTTTCGATCAGCAAGGCCCCTGTGAAGAATGCATGCACGAATGCCGAGGGGAAGCCTGCAATAACGATGAGCATGGCATTGCGGAAAACGTGGCCGTAGAGCACCTGGTTATTGGTGCAGCCCTTGGCGCGCGCGGTGAGCACATATTGCTTGCGAATTTCCTCAAGGAAGGAATTCTTTGTCAGCAATGTCATCGTAGCGAAGGCCGACAGGGCCATGGCGATGATCGGCAGCGTGAGATGCCAGAAATAATCGAGGATTTTTTGCCACCAGGGCAGTGACGACCAGTTCTCGGACACCAGCCCGCGCAAGGGAAACCAGTCGAAGAACGAGCCGCCGGCAAAAAGGATAATCAGCAGGATCGCGAACAGAAATCCGGGGATCGCATAGCCGACGACGATCACCGTCGAAGTCCATACGTCAAAGCGCGAACCGTCGTGCATTGCCTTGCGAATGCCGAGGGGAATCGAAATCATGTACGTCATCAAGGTCATCCAGATCCCGAGCGACATCGAGACCGGCAACTTTTCCTTGATCAACTGCAGCACGTTGACGTCGCGGAAATAACTTTTCCCGAAGTCGAATCGGATGTAGTTCCAGAGCATCAGGGCAAAGCGCTCCGGTGCCGGCTTGTCGAATCCGAACTGGGTCTCGAGCTTCTTGATGAATTCCGGATCGAGACCCTGCGCGCCGCGATATTTCGAGGTAACCGCGTCTACCTGTGAGGCGCCCTGCGCGAGGCCGCGATTGCCAAAATCCCCGCCCGTCGAGCCGGAAATGCGCGAGGTCGCACCCGTGTCCGATCCGGTGAGCTTGGCAATAACCTGCTCAACCGGACCACCAGGCGCGAACTGCACCACAACGAAAGCCACCAGCATGATGCCGAACATCGTCGGCACCATGAACAACAGACGGCGAATAATATATGCGGTCATGCGCTCCTCAGTACGTCATTCCTCCACCGGCGCAAAGCGCGCGGTCCCGCTTATCCTTTTTGTTCTGATCTTACGCCCTTGTCGCGTTCGTACCACCACGTTTCAGGAATACCTCGAAAATAGCGCGGTTTAACATCCGGACGGCCGAACACGTCCCAATAGGCGATCCAGTGCGACGCTTTGTACCAATGCGGTATCCAGTATCGTCCGGCCCGAATCACGCGATCAAGCGCCTTGCAGGCGGCGGTGAGTTCCTCGCGGGTCTTGGCGGCGATAATGACGTCTACCAGCGCATCGACAGCGGGGTCTGCGATGCCGGCGCGATTTTGCGATCCTCTCGTCGCAGCGGCCTGCGATGAGAAAAAGGTGCGGAGCGAGTCTCCCGGCGTCGACGAAAAGCTGAAGCGCTCAACGGTGATGTCGAAATCAAAAGCGTCGACGCGCGCGCGATATTGCACCGGATCAACGATGCGCAAAGTTGCATCGATGCCGAGCACGCCCAAATTCTTGATATACGGCAGATGATGCGGCTGGAATGTCGGCTCATCAATCAGAAATTCGATGGTGATCGGCTGGCCGCCTGGCAGGACCCGCTTGCCGTCCTTCAGCCCATAACCGGCATCGTTGAGCAGCTGCGCAGCACGCCTTAGCAGCTTACGGTCCTGTCCCGACAAGTCGGACACCGGTGGCACATAGGGTTCCCCGAAAACTTCATCAGGTACCTTTCCACGAAAGGGTTCAAGGAGCGCGAGCTCGGCGGCATCGGGCTTCCCTTTCGCCATCATTGGAGAATTCTGAAAAACAGAATGCGTGCGATCGTAGGACCCATACATGATATTCTTGTTGGTCCACTCGAAATCGAAAGCGTCGATCAGGGCTTCGCGCACGCGCCGGTCTTTGAATTTCTCGCGCCGGGTATTGATAAACCATCCTTGCGCACCCGAAGGCGTATCGTCGGGCAGGACGGCCCGCTTGACGCGTCCGTCCTTGAAGGCCGGAAAGTCATAGCGCGTCGCCCAGAATCGTGACGTGAATTCCTCGCGGAAAAGATAATTCTTGCCTGTAAATCCCTCGAACCCAACTTCCCTGTCGCGGTAGTACTCGAACCGCAGCACGTCGAAATTATTCTGCCCGCGTGAAACGGGAAGATCCGCACCCCACCAATCCTTCACCCGCTCAAACTCGATGAAATGCCCCACCTGGAACTTGCCGACCTTGTACGCTCCACACCCGAGTGGAATTTCCAGCGTCGATTCCTCGAAATTCTTTTTCGAATAGTAAGCGCGAGAGAAAATCGGCAATGCCGCAACGAAAAGCGGCACATCGCGTCCTCGATTTTCGGCGAAGCGCACCACGACAGTGCGTTCATCCGCTGCTTCGGCGCCCGTGAAATCGCGCAGTTGCTGGGTGATGATTGGATGACCCTTGTCCTTCAGCGTTGTCAGCGACCAGACCACGTCATGCGCCGTCAGCGGGCTGCCGTCATTGAATTTCGCCGTATCCCGGAGGGTAAAACGATACGTCAATTCATCATCGGAAATACGAACGCTTCGAGCGGCAAGGCCATACATCGCATCGGGTTCATCGCCTGAGCGCACCATGAGGGTGGCAAACGTGAGCTGCATGCCCTGGGCCGCATCGCCCTTGAGAATGTAGCTGTTAAGGGAATTGAAGGTCTGGAACGACTGGTTGAACTGCCGGCTCGGGCCAATCTGCGAGAACACGCCGCCCTTGGGTGCATTTGGATTGACATATTTAAAATGCGGGAAGTCCGGCGGATATTGAAGATCGCCGAAGGCCGACATGCCGTGCCGGTCGGCCTCCTGCGCCGAGGCGGGAATGATGCTGCCGGCACTGGCTGCCGCGGCGCTGGCGAGCAGCGTCAACGCCCTGCGGCGGCTGAGATTCATCACTCAGGACCGCTGCGGCACTTTGGCCGCCTTCGCAGCATCCCACCACCAAACCGTAGGGAATGCCGACGCCGCGTATTGAGGCAGGACCTCGGGACGCCCGAAACGATCCCAGCGCGCGGTCCGCTGTTTCCCGTACGTCCACTGCGGAACGACGTAGAAGTTCCACAACAGCACGCGATCGAGCGCCTTGGTGGCGGCGACGAGCTCCGCGCGACTCTTGGCGAAGATTACGCGATCGATAAGCGCGTCGACTGCAGGGTTTTTGATGCCGACCAGGTTGCGCGAGCCCGGCTGGTCGGCGGCCTGCGAACCCCAGAAATTACGCTGTTCATTGCCGGGTGAGAGCGATTGAGCCCACGAGTTAATGATGATGTCGAAATCCCATTGGCGCAATCTGTTCTCATACTGCGAAGAGTCGATCGTGCGCACGGAAACACCAATGCCAAGCCGCTCAAGCGACGGCTTGTAGAACAGCATGATCCGCTCGAATGCGGGCTGCTCCACGAGCAGCTCGACGTGCAATGGCTCCCCGTTGCTGATGCCGACCAGCTTCGTGTTGCGGACTTCGTAACCGGCGGAGCGAAGCAAAGCGAGGGCGTCCCGCGTGTTGTTGCGCACGTTCTGCGGATTGCCGGCAACCGGATTGGTATAAGGCTGCGTGAACAGATCGGCTGGTATCTTGTCCCGCACCGTTTGCAGGATTTCGAGCTCCATGCCTTCGGGAATCCCCGACGAAGCGAGCTCGGTGCCTTCGAAATAACTGGCAATTCGCCTGTACTGGCCGAAAAAAATCTGTCGGTTCATTTCTTCGAAGTCGAAGGCGAAATTGAAAGCGCGCCGAACGCGCGGATCCTTGAATTTTTCGCGCCGGACGTTGAAGGCGAAGGCCTGCATGACGCCCACGTTCCGGATCGGGAATTCCTCCGTAACGACGCGCTTCTCGCGCACAGCCGGGAATTCGTACGCGGTCGCCCATTCCTTGGCACTGTTCTCGATGCGCCAGTCGGCCTGATCGGCCTTGAACGCCTCAAGCGCGACCGTGGAATCGCGGAAATATTCATAACGGATCGTCTGGAAATTGCGGGTGCCGATAATGACATTGAGGTCCTTGCCCCAATAGTTGTCGACCTTTTCGTAGACCAGCGTGCGGCCCGGCGCGAATTCCTTGAGCCGATAGGGTCCGGATCCCAGCGGTGGCTCAAGCGTCGTTTGAGTGACGTCGCGCTTCTGGCCGGACTTGTCTGTCCCTTCCCACCAGTGTTTCGGGAGCACAGGCAGCTGGCCGAGGATCTGCGGCAACTCCCTGTTGCCTGGGCTATCGAAGCTGAACCTGATTTCGCGCTCGCCGCCTTTCTCTGCCTTCACCACATGCCGATAATACGCACCGTAGAACGGGCTGTTCTTCTTCAGGACATCGAATGAATAAAGAACGTCATCGGGAGTTATTGGCTTGCCGTCATGCCATCGCGCCCCGGCGCGCAGGCGGTATGTGACCGCGGAAAAATCTTCCGGGAAGCTGACTGCCTCGGCCAACAATCCGTATTCGGTCGAGACCTCATCAAGCGCAGGCGTCATGAGCGTCTCGGTGAACAACTCCGTGCCCGCGGCGATGTTTCCTTTCACGCCTGAGACGACCGTATTGAAA
>JBKPLN010000374.1:0-6397 GCA_046731635.1 Pseudomonadota bacterium
CGTTTTGGGCAAGGATCACTTGTTAAACTTTTGTGATCAACCAACCGTGTATTGATCTACACGACCAATCAGCCACACTGTTTCAAGACCCATCTTGTGGAGTTCGCCGTAATGGCATGTTTCCGCCAACGTGTCGGCGCATTTCACAGCGATGGTGAACACTCACGTGAGCGCCGAGCTGAAACTAACCCGTTACCATCGAGGGGCGACGACTACTGAATGGCTGAAGTAATCAATCTTCGGACCGTTCGAAAGCGGGACAAACGGCAACAGCACGATCAACGTGCCCACGCCAATCGGGTTGCTTTTGGTCTGCCCAAACACGTTCGCAAGATTGAAGCCGCGCGCCAGGCGAAAGCCGAACGCGACCTCGATCGGCACCGGGTCGAAATAGGGGACCATCAATGAAATCTCCGGTCGTCAAACGTTCAATCGTGATTGCGGGCCATAAGACGAGTGTGAGCCTTGAGGACGCGTTCTGGAAAGGACTGAAGGAAATCGCGAACGGCAGAGAAGTGACCTTGTCGGACCTGGTGGCGTCGATCGACACCGACCGTCGTCACGGCAACCTGTCTTCCGCGATCCGCCTTTTTGTCCTCGACCATTATCGGGTCCACGGCGAGGAGCGCATCCCGCAAAGTGAACCCCGCGAGTTGCAAAGCTCGCACGTGGTCCACTCAGTTCTGAGAGCGGACTGAGGGCGCAGGCTGGCCCGCGCTTCGAGGCGCGGGCACCGGCCTGATATCGATGGGTGCCGGCAGAGCAGGCGCTTGCTTGGTCTTCGGCATCCCTCGATCCTGAGGCTGGGGCGGCACATTCTCAAAGGCCCGCAGCTTCTTCGTCTGATTTTCGACTGCGCGCAATGTCAGCCATCCGGTCAGCGCTGACGCATCAATGCTGCGCGTGGGCGACGTCAATGGGCCATTCAACGAAACGAAAATCTTCGGGCGTGCACCGGCGGCTTCGTGCAAGCCTGACAGATCGACGCGCGCCGCAAGCGATCCATCGGTGAGGTCTAGCGTGCTGACCGCGGAGAGCGGTGCATCCTTGCTGTCGACCGAGACGCTCGTGAGCCGAACCTGGCCGGAAGCAATTTGCAGGACTGATTCAGCGCGCTTCACGGACAGTTGCCCGGCATCAAGTGATTTGGCCGCAAGGTCCGAAATGCGCCCGTTGTCTATGATGAGCCCCTGATCAACGGCTCGCGTGACCACATCGAAAGCGCGCGGGTCCAGGCTGGCGATCCGCCCATTGATGAGCACGGCCTTGCCGGAGCCTTTCAGCGAGCCAATGAGCGCGACCGGGCTCAGGCCGGTCCCAATGACGTCGGCGGTCAGGTCAACTGCTCCGCTGATGGGCGGCTTTGTCGGCGAGGCAAATAGCGCCACGGCATTGGCGCCGATGATTGAACCCTGAACTTGTGCGGTCAATCCATCCGGCGCCTGCTGGAATGTAATGCTTCCGGACAAACGACCGCCCGCGAAAGCGGCGGCAGCATTCTCCAACGCTAATTCATCCTTGCCGAGGCGCAACGTGGCGTTGAGGTCGCTGGCCGCGACCTGGGGCAGCAAGTCCGCACGCTTGATTTTGAGTCGCACCTGGCCCGCGAACTTTCCGAGTAACCTGGAGTCGAACGGATCGCTGGACCAACTCCAGGCGGCGCCCTTGGCGGTCGTCTCCGGCTGCAAGCCGATCCCGCGAGCGATCAGTGCCGGGATGTCCGCGGCGTCAAGCTCGAGCATGCCGTCGATTCGCCGAGGCGCGGCATCGCCGAACGCGAGGCGACCGCGAATTGCGGAACCGGCGAGCTTCGCGTCGATGTCATCGACTGTGATCGCATTGCCTGTACCGGACACGCGCGCAGTCAGCTTGAGCGGCAAAGGGGCGCCACTGCCCGCTGTCCCGACACTGGGTCGCAGAGGCCGCAAATCAGCCTCGCGCACCTGCAAATTCGCCGCGACCTTGATGCCTTGATCTTCAAGAAGACGTCCACTGCCGGTCGCGCGCGCGGATAAGCCATCGCCAGTCAAGCTCGCCTCAAACCTGACGTCGCTGCTGAGCGGCCCGGTCAACTGGAGTTTCAGCTGAGCCGGGTCACTTCCGGCGGTCACGATGCCGTCGAGGTTCATGAACTTGAGCAACGCCGCGGACCGCGGTGAGTCGACCGTGGCGTCGACACGGACCTCCGCGGCAGAAGGCTTGGCCCAATCGCCACGTGCGCGCCCCCGTGCATCGATGCGCAAATCGTCAAGATCGCCAGTCATCGCCAGTTGCGCGATAGTCGAGGCCTTGTCATCACCGCTCAAATCGAGCGTGGCGCGGAACTTTGCGCGGCCGGCCCGTTCGATGAGGCTCACAAAGGGAGCCGCCGACTTGGGGCTCAATTTCGCCGCCGCAGCCGCAATGACTTGGGTCTGCTTCGCCTCACAATCGAGGGAAAGCGTGCCGCGCGGTGCACGCCCGCCTGTTTCGATCCGTCCGCTTAGCGCGAAACTGCCGCCAGCAAAATCGCCGATTGACAGGCGCTCGAATTGCAAGCCATTGGCGTCCGCTTTGATGCGCGCATGCAAATCACCTGCCTCATTCCCGGCGAAGGTGGCTCGGCTGATATCCGCCACAATGCTTATCTCGCTGGGGCGGTCGATCGCGGATCCCGCCAGCAAGGCTTTGCCGAATTCGAGAGCTGCGTCGAAATCGAACTGTTGCGCATTCAACTGTGCATCGAGGCGCGGAGGCCGGTCGCCTGAACGGAAGAAATACGCGAAGCGTCCTGTGAGAGGCCTCCGATTGAACTCCAGCTTGAGGCCGTCGACCGCAATCCTGTCGGCGGCGATCGCCACCTCCCCGCTTAGACTCATCGGCCGCAGGTCGCCTGGCTGATTTTCGCTACGCCCCTCAAGCCAGGCGGCAAGCGCTTTGGCATCTGATGACTCGAGCTCGGTAGGTCCGTTAAATCCGAACGAGTCGGCGGAGACCGCCAGATGGCCACTGACCCGCATCTGCGTCATTCCGGGAGCGCGGAATTCGAGCCGGTCGAGATCCCATCCATCGCCGCGGTTGCTGATGTCGCCACGCAGATTCTGGATGGTGCTTCCGCCGAGCGTAACCAAATCGATGCTGACACCGAGTTGAACGGGCAGCGTCGTGCGAAGTGTTGAGGCACCCAGTTCTGCCAGTTTGCGCACGGTATCGCCAACGAGTTGCTTCGATCCGCCACTACCGGAAACCGCGCGGTCGAGATCAATTTGGCGGCCAGACAGAACCGCGCTGAGCCGCGGACGCGCCCCGAAATCAAAATTGGCGACTCCCGATAGCTTGGTCCCTTGATCTTCAGAACCGTATTGAAACTCGATGTTCTCCATCAGTGCCGAGCGGCCGGTCGCCTTGACCTTTGCGCTTGCCCGCCATGGCTGCGTCAGCGGCTGAACGCTTTGGCCGGGGTTTCGCTGCGCGATGCCGACTGCACGCGATACGCCAAGAACTCCTTCAAAACGCGGTTCGGCGGCAACAAAGGTCAGGGTGCCGTCAGCTTCAATGCCGAGCGGGTGATCCGCCGGATCGACATTGGCGCGTAGCTTGACCGCGCCATCGTCATTCAGCCGGCCGAGCGCGATGCGGTACGGATAGGCCTGGCCAGCAACGATGACGCCGCCCTCGCCTTTTAGTGGACCGGCAAGCGAGCGGGCTTCGCCGTTGAACCGAACCTGTTCAAGCGCGACGGTCGTACCATTGGCCTCGTTGGTGAGCACGATCGTACCGCCCTCGATGCTTAGCCGGTCGATCGACAGTTCGTCGGGCTTGAATGCGACGGCGAGGTTTGGAGCGCGCACGCGGCCGGATGCATCCAGAGCAAGGCTGACCTGTGGCCCTACCAGGTGCATTTCGGCGGCACGCCATTCGCCCCGCATCAGCGGACCGAGGCCGAATTCGATTCCAAGCGAGTGGGCCCGGATTCTGTCGCGCCCCTCACCGATTGAGATCTCATTTAAGGTAAGTTGCGGTGATGGCAGAAGGCGCGCGCTAATTGGGCCTGTTACCCGTACGTTGACACCAATCAGACGGCTCGCCTCCGCCTCAAACACGGCGCGATGATTGCCCCAGTCGATCAGCATTGGACCGACCAGCGCCGCTACGAGCGCCAGGATGATCGCAATCGCCAATCCAAGCAGGGTTGTTTGCAAAACAGACTCCCACGCCGAATCTGAGTCCGGCGGGGACCTCAGCCAGCCGTGAATCTAGGCTATATTCGCAAATTATGGCGGCGAATCTGTGTCGCGCCCCTGCCCCGCCAATTCGGCGCGTGGCTCAGCCCAGCGCAACGATTTTCCCCGGGTTCATTATGTTTTGCGGATCGAGCGCCCGCTTGATGGAGCCCATGACTTCAAGCGCCGCGGTTCCATACTCGGCGGCCATGTACTTCATCTTGCCCTGTCCGACCCCGTGCTCGCCGGTGCAGGTCCCGTCCATCGAAAGGGCCCGTTCGACCAGCCGCTCGGACAGAGCCTTGGCCCGCTTGACCTCGTCGTCGTCATCCATGTCGATCAGCAGGGTGAGGTGGAAGTTACCATCGCCCACATGCCCGACGATGGGTGCCAGGATACGGCTTTCCGCTATGTCACGCTGCGTTTCGGTGACGCATTCCGCCAGCCGCGATATTGGAACGCAGACATCTGTGGCCACCATGGCAGCGCCCGGCCGCAGCGCGAAATTCGACAGTGCTGCGTGATGGCGCGCTTCCCATAGACGCGAGCGTTCCTCAGGCCGCGTGGTCCACGTAAAAGGGCCGCCGCCGAATTCCGTCGCAATCTCGCCGAAGCGCTTTGACTGCTCGGCGACCGATGCTTCCGTGCCGTGGAATTCAAGAAAGAGCATTGGCGTCTCCGGCAGACCAAGATTCGAATGCATATTGCAGGCGCGCACCTGCAGCGCGTCGAGCAGCTCGATACGCGCCACCGGTATGCCGGACTGAATTGTTTGGATCGTCGTGTTGCAGCATGCCTCGACCGAAGGAAACGGACAGGTGCCGCCGGAAATCGCTTCCGGAATACCCGAGAGCTTCAAGGTGAGTTGCGTAATAACTCCGAGGGTGCCCTCGGAGCCAACCATGAGGCGAGTCAGGTCATAGCCGGCGGCGGTCTTCTTCGCGCGCCGCGCGGTATCGATCACTTCTCCGTTCGCGAGCACCACTTTGAGCGCGACCACGTTATCTTTCATGGTCCCGTAGCGCACGGCATTTGTTCCTGAGCAGCGCGTTGCCGCCATCCCGCCAAGTGAAGCATCGGCGCCGGGATCGATCGGAAAGAAAAGACCACTGTCGCGTAGCTGTTCGTTGAGCGCCTTTCGCGTGATTCCCGGCTCGATAACGCAGTCAAGGTCCTCGGCATGCACGGCAAGAATTCTGCTCATGTCGCGGAAGTCGATCGATATGCCACCGACCGGGGCGTTCACGTGGCCTTCGAGCGAGGTCCCGACCCCAAATGGAATAATGGCAACGCCGTTAGCCCCGCAGATGCGTACGATCTGCTGCACTTCTTCGGTGCTTTGCGGATAGACGACAGCGTCGGGGGGCTGATTGACAATCCAGGTAACGGTGTTGCCATGTTGCTCGCGCACCGCTTGCGAGGTCACGACGCGATTACCGAACGCGGCTGTCAGCTCTGCAACCGTCTTTCTTATCGCTGCAGGATTTCTGATTTTTTGCTCGGCAGCGATCGGCGCCAGTACCATGCGGTTGTCCTCTGCTACGTCCTGTAAACGTTAGCAGAGGACAGGGTTGGGTGAAACGAGGCCGGCGCCGGCGGAGTTGCGGGGACAACCACCGTGATTGGCTAAGCCGCCACGCGCCGGCCCCGTCCTACGACGATCTCCCGAGGAAGGGAACGATCATCGATACCCTTTGCCGGTAGCGGCGATATTCGTCGCCGAATAGCGCGACCAGGTCATGCTCCTCGAGCGCAATCCCGACGAAGATGTAGGCCGTGGTCACGGCGGCAAACAGTAGGTGCCCGGCCGTCATGACCGGAGTCGCCCAAAACGCGATGACGAATCCGAGGTAGATGGGGTGACGCACAAGGTTATAGAGCAGCGGCGTCTTGAAGCGGACCGCAGGCATCGGCTTGCCGGCGAGATTGTTGGCAACCTGATGCAGGCCGAACAATTCGAAGTGGTTAATCAAGAAGGTGCTGACGAAGACCAGGGCCCACCCAATCAAGCTCAGGCCCATGAGCGAGGCAGCGATCTTTGGATTTGTCACCTGCCATACCACGGCCGGCATCGCCCGCCATTGCCAGAACAGCAACATGAGCGCGAGGCTTGAGAAAAGCACGAAGGTGCTGCGTTCAACCGCCACATGGACGATACGCGTCCACCACTTCTTGAACTGGGGTCTCGCCATGAC
>JBKPLN010000375.1:0-4018 GCA_046731635.1 Pseudomonadota bacterium
TTCTTTGACTGCGCCCGAACCGCAACTGGGGTCGAATAGAGAGCCGAAATGGCAATCGTGCTCGCCGCTAAAACGGCGCCTCGTCGGGTTAGTGATCGTATATGCATTTGCTTTCCTCCGTGTTATCGCTCGTGAGTTTATGTTGTTGCCCTCGGCGCCCGGCTTCCCAAAAATGCCTTACATACCGAGGTAGGCGCGGCGTATGCGCTCGTCGGACATCAGCGCGCTGTGTGTACCCTCCATCGCGACGTGACCTGTCTCCAGTACGTAGCCGCGGTCACAGGTCTCAAGAGCCTCGACGACGCGCTGCTCGACCAGCAGAATGGTGACATGGTGCTGCGTGTGGATCTGATCGATACGCTCGAAAATCGCGTCGACGATAGTCGGCGCAAGACCCATTGAGGGTTCGTCGAGCATCAACAGCTCTGGCGCGGAGGCAAGCCCGCGGCCGATGGCCAGCATCTGTTGCTCGCCACCGGAGAGTGTGCCGGCGAGCTGGTCGCGGCGCTCCGAGAGAATGGGAAAGAGTTCTAAGATCATCGGCAGCAATTCATGCCAGCGCTCCTGCCCTTTGCGGGTGTAGGCGCCCATCTCCAGGTTTTCCATGACGGTCATGGAAGCGAACACCTGTCGCCCCTCGGGCACATGAGCAATGCCGAGATGGGCACGCTCGGCGGGCGGTACGGCGAGTAGATTTTGGCCGTTGTAGACGATTTCGCCGGCAACCGGGGTGACAACTCCGGAGATCGTCTTAAACAAGGTGGTCTTGCCAGCGCCGTTCGGGCCGACGACGGCAACAAACTCACCACGCTCGACGTCGAGCGAAACGCCGCTCAACGCGCGCAAACCCCCGTAGGCGACGTCAAGCGACCTGATCTTTAGCACGGTCCATCCACTTCTTACCGAGATAGGCTTCGATCACCGCTGGGTTCCTGACGACGTCGGCAGGCGTGCCGCTCGCGATTACTCGACCGTGGTCGAGCACACTGAAATGATCCGCAAGCTTCACCATGGCGTGCATGGTGTGCTCGATAATCACAATGGTAACGCCTTCGCGGTTTAGCTGCTGGATGGTCGGCAGAATATCTTCAAGGTCGTCGTGTCCAAGGCCGGCAAGTGTCTCATCGAGCAACAAGAGCTTGGGGCGCGGCGCGAGCGCGCGCGCAAGCTCCATTAGGCGGAGTTGCTTGGTGGTCAATCCGCCGGCAAGCGTATGGGCCTGGCTGTCGGCCAATCCAACGCGCTGGAGCGCCTCGTAGGCAAGCCGCTCGGCCTCGTCGTCTGTCTTGGAGCCGACGAAGGCGCCGATCACAACATTTTCGAGCACCGTCATGCGCGGAAATGAGCGCACGACCTGGAAGGTGCGGCCTACGCCGCGTGCGCAAACTTCGTGCGGCTTGAGACCGCCGATCTCCGCGTCGGCGAAACGCATGCTGCCGCTGTCCGCTGCGAGAAAGCCGTTGAGGACATTGAACAAGGTGGTCTTGCCGGCCCCGTTTGGGCCGATAACGCCGTAGATTACCCCCTCCGGCACGCTCAGGGTCACGCCATCAACCGCCTTGAGGCCACCGAACGAACGCGACACGTCGTCAAGTTGCAAGATTGGCTGGCCAAAGGCAGGGCGAGGCACCGAGTCCGCCGCGATAGTGGCCAGGCTTGGCTTTGCCCCTACTCTCACTGGCGTTGCGCGGCGCGTCATGATTCGATCGCGCACCTTCCAATAGATTCCCTCGGGCGCGACCAAGATAATGACGATGATTGCTAGCCCATACACTACACCCTGGATGCCCGGAAGAATGTTGCCAAGTTCTGCGTGTAGCGTCTCGGCCAGCGGGATCAAGATCGCTGACCCGATCACCGGCCCCCAGAAAATTCCAACGCCGCCGAACAGAGCGACGATCAGCGCCTGCGCGGAAAGGAGGGCACCGAACACCGTTTGCGGCGTCACTACGAGCAGAATGATGGCGTATAAACCACCGGCGGCCGCGGCCATGCCGGCGCTGAGCATCATCGCCAACATCTTCCAGCGCGCGGCGTTGATGCCTGCAGCTTCCGCGGCCGGCTGATTTTGCTTGATTGCGAGCAATGAACGGCCGAAGCGCGAACGTTCGACATGCAACGACATGATCATGCAAGCGACCGTGACGATCATCGAGATCAGCATGTAGATGCGCTGATCGCTGAACTGCATGTAAGTGATTGGATTCTCGCGCTTCATCGGAAGCGAGACTTCCTGATAGCCCAACCACTCGAACACGTAGAGCATGGCGAGTGGATAGGCGAGCATCGATAGCGCGAAGTAATGGCCGCGCAGCCGGAACGTCGGAATGCCGATGAGCACGCCTGCAATCACCCCGACGAGAATGCCAAGCGGAATGCCAAACCAGGGCGTGACGCCGAACTTTACGAAGGCGATCGTCACAGTGTAGGCGCCGAGCCCGAAGAACGCCGCGTGGCCAAACGAGATCATGCCGCTGTAGCCAGACAGCACGTTCCAGCCGAGGCCCATCGTGGCCCAGATCAACACCAGCGTCATCATGAGCTGGTAGTAGGAATTTTGCACCACGAAGCCGATTGCGAGATAGATAACCGCAAAGAGTGCGATCAATGCGTACTGCCTCATGAACGCGCGTTGTTTGCTCCCCATCAGGTCCGCTCCCAGACGCGGCCGAACATTCCCTGCGGCCGGAAGAAGATGATGATAAGGAAGACAACAAAGATCGCGGTGTTTTGTAGCTGATACGGGAGAGCCAGCGTCGACATCTGCTGTACCAGGCCAATCGTCAGGCCGCCCCAGAAGGCGCCGAGGATCGAGCCCATACCGCCGAGCACTACGCCGGCATACATCACAATGACAAAGTCGAAGCCGATGTAGGGCTGGAACGACTGCGACATCGCGAACAAGCCGCCTGCGATCGCAGTGATGCCAACGCCGAGGCCGAAGGCTATACGATGCGAGCGGTCGACGTCGATGCCGACATAGGCGGCGGCGATCGGATTGTCGGCGGCCGCGCGCAACGCTTTGCCGAGATTTGTGCGCATGAGAAAGAAATACAGTCCAATCGCGCAGATGACCGCCATGACAAAGCCGACCGCCCGCGCCTGATTGAAGAAGATGAGGCCGATCTCCCAGGATTCACGCGATAGCGGAGTTTGAACTGACAACGGCGTAGATCCGAACAAGATCAGGCCGCCATTAGCCAGAACCAGCGCGATGCCGAGGGTGAGGATGATCTGCGCGTAGTGCCCCTCGGCCTCGGCTGAAATGACACGCGCGCCTGTAACGTGCGAGATCAGGTACTTATGCAATAGCCAGCCGATGACATAGACCACCGGCCCCGCAAGTACCGCCCCGACCACAGGGCCGACATAGGGGCCAAGAAACACCAGGACGCCAAAGCCGGTGACAAGGTAGTAGGCGACATACATGCCGAGCATCATGAAGTCGCCATGCGCGAAGTTCACGACCCGCATCACGCCGAAGATGATGCCAAGCCCGACGCACATCAGCCCATAGGTGCCGCCAACCAGCAGGCCTGCCGCCAGAGCCTGAAGGACATCGATTAGAAGCCACTGCCAATCAGTCACGGTCGGATCCTTGGGCGTCAACCCGGAATTCGGCGGCGCTAAGAACTCAGCGGCGTCGATGCCGCGTCGAAATTCGTCAGTAGACGAATTCTTCCCGCCCAACGGCAACGCAAGTGCCTCGCCATCGACCGCGTTTTCTTATGAGGTCGAAATCGTGCGCCGCATGGCGACCATTTCTCAATTTCATGCCCCGTCCTCCCCGAGCGAAGCTGGTGAGCGCACGATGGCTTAATTTTTCTATGCGCCCATTGTGTTGATACTTTTGCTCAGGTTACGGTTGATCCGTTCGAGCCGTCAAGGTTCGTCGGATGTCAGAGTTCGCTACTAAAGACTTTCAATCGGGATTTCCATCCATGGCTGCGCTAACGTCGGACATTGCTGCATTCGTAACGTCGGTTGAAGCAGATGCACTGCCGGAGCGATGCAGCTA
>JBKPLN010000376.1:0-3188 GCA_046731635.1 Pseudomonadota bacterium
CGCTAAGGGCCAATAGCGGACATGCCGCCGCGAATTTGTGATGTCCGCTTTACCTCCGAACGCGGACATATTGTGCGTTGCGATTGGAATGTAAGGGCCAACAGCTCGCGAGACTATACCTTGACGCTAGTCCGCAAAGACTTCCTTGTGCTTTCGCCACTCGATCCAATCGGTCTCTGCTGTAGGCACTTTGACTAATAATCTTTTCTCACCGACTTCCCTGCGATTCTTGTTTTCTTTCCAAGCCTTTTCTTTAAACAGCCTGATGCCCCAATAAATTCGCTGAACGTTAAAACTGGACAATCCTATCTCCGTCATTTGAATCTTCAGAATTTCATCAGCGACCGCCCGAGGACGTGTTTGCGTCCAATAAAGATAGTCGTGAATCACTGCGGCGCGGGCCATCCGTAAATATGGGCCAAGATCGGACGGTGGGTAGATTGCCCAAAAGATTGCGGGCACGCTTGCAAGGCCCGTTACAAATCCCTTCGGGACGATGATCTCTTGGTAGCGACCCTCGTAGACGCCACTCGGTTGCCAACGGACGGGCTCGGTCAGATATCCGAATGAAGAATTAGAGAACGCTTTGAAGCTGAGTTCAGCCCCTTGCCGGTCAGTAAGTGTTGTGGATCGCGGAGGCAGGCTTTCGCAATAAGTCAGATTTCCGCACGGATAAGCGGCAACGAATACGGTGACCCAAAGGATGGCAATGCTAACCGTGGCAATAAGCAGTAACAACAAAAACCGAGAATGGATGCGCTGCGGAAAAAACTTCATGGAACCGCCGTCTCAAGAATAAAACGGACGAGTTTGTAACTCAGATGTCCGCTTTGGGTCAAAAGCAGACATGTGCGGTGCACCAACCCATGTCCGCTTTACTCCCAATAGCGACCGCAAAAGCGGCAGCGAGGCCTGTTATTGTTCTTATGTTCGTGACTGGGGGCTTATCGGCGATAGTGCATTTTTGATGCAACTATCCATTTCACTCACGTGAGAGCCGTTTTTGGTAGAATTTAGTCCAGACCCTTTTGCGCAATGTCTATGAAAGCCGCACACAACCCGAGCGTTGCCTGCGCGAATTCAGGATACACAAGCTTGTCCGGCGTGTCCGTGGCGGCGTGATAGTGCGGATAACGATAGGGCGCGGTATCCGTAATCATCATGGCGCGGTAGCCTTGACGCCAGAATGACCAGTGATCGCTCCAGGAGACGCCGGGAACGAACCGAAAGATCGCCGCTGTCTGCAACGGAAAGTCGGAGTGTGCTTTGAAAGCATGCGCCAGCCGCCGCATCGCCGCGCCGGAATGGAAATCATATACGAAACCGATAAAGTCCGCACGGTCTGGATAGAACAGATTGAACAGCGGCGGGTAGTGCTGACTGCCCGGTCGATTGCTGTACCAGCCTATGGTTTCCAACGATACCATCAGTCGAATATCGTCGCTACGATGGCGCGCTGACTTTGCATAGACCATGCTGCCTTGTTGTTTGCTCATGAAGAACGGAGGTTCCTCATTTACGAACGCGACAAAACGAACTGTCATAGCGGGCTCGATAGCGACAAACCTTCGGGAAATTTCAAGCAACGCAGCGACACCACTTCCGTTATCGTTGGCGCCCGGGCTTCGTAGGACTGAGTCGTAGTGAGCTCCAATCAGTAAGATCTCGCGCCGGCGCGCGTTACCGTCACGCACGACCTCGAGATTTGCGCAACGAACTCCGGATACTTCGTACATGAGCTGGCTGACAGCATAGCCTTGGCGGCTCCATTCACTCTCGATGTATGATGCTGCATCGTTCAGCGCCGCGGTATGAAATACGTTACGCTCACCGATGTCTCCCGCAAGCCTTTGGACATGCGCCTGCAGACCAATCATCATGCGCATTTGTTCGTCGTTACTCAGCATCGAAGCCATTCCACCTTTTGGACTCGGTAGGTCCGAACACCAGTTGGAACCACGACCTCCACGGCATCGCCCTTGGCCCTTCCAATTAACGCTCGTGCGATCGGCGAATTTACCGATATTTTGCCGCTGTTCGCGTTGGCTTCCGGCTCACCAACAATGCGCCACACCTTCGTCTCGTCGGTATCCGCATCGATTAATGTCACCGTGGCGCCAAACTTGATCGTATCGCCAGAAAGCTTTGACACATCGATCACTTCGGCGCGCGCAAGCTTGTCCTCAAGGTCGACAATACGCGCTTCATTCATCAGCTGGCCTGCTTGGGCCGCGTGGTATTCCGAATTCTCAGCCAAGTTGGAATCGTCGGCAATCGCTTCCTGCATCCGCTGAATGAGACGTGGTCGCTCGACCGCCATGCGTTGGTTCAGCTCATCCTGGAGAGCCGAGTAACCGGCAGCGGTCATGGGGAACTTGGTCATCGGTCTTTGTTATCGGCTGGATAGTCGGCTCCGAGTGCCCAGTTTACGCCAAATCCACGGCTAGGCGTTTGAGATCGGCGAGCGAGCAGTAGGCCAGAGCAGCCTCATGGGTGGCGCGCAAGACCACGCGGGGCGCCTGGTTGGCCTCGAATGCTTCCTGCCAGCGCGGTGCACATAAGCACCAACGATCACCGGGTTTAAGGCCTGGAAAGCCGAATTCCGGCAGTGGTGTCGAAAGGTCGTTGCCGCGCGATTTGGAAAAATCGAGAAACGCGGAAGTCATCACGACGCAGACAGTGTGGCTACCAATGTCCTCTCGCCCAGTGTTGCAGCAGCCGTCCCGATAAAACCCTGTCACGGGTTTGCTTGAGCAGTTTTCAAGCGGCTCGCGGAGCACGTTGCGAGGTACATGCCGCCGACTAGGTCCATTATTGCTGTCGTCCCTCAGCATTGCCGTGCCCTTTGGCTTCACCCCTGCGTCCAGGTCCATCGGTGCACTCTGCTGCTGAATCCTGGACCAACACAAAATTACACTTAGTCAATCGTTTCTAGCTACGCCAAGGTGTGCACGATCACCGGCCCGGCCAACGCAGTAGCTGGGCCGGCAAGCAGGGGCGCAAGATTCTGCTCGATCCACGCTAGCGCACGTCTGTTCGACTCTTCGGCTCCTGCGTAGTTGTTGAAGATACTGATCGCCGTCACGGTGTCGTCTGGCGCATAGACCACATAGTAGGCCATGAAGCCTGGAACATCACTGATGATCGGAATGGCGCCCTCTTTGATCCTGCGAGTTAGTTCTTCGGCC
>JBKPLN010000377.1:0-2132 GCA_046731635.1 Pseudomonadota bacterium
GAAAAAGACCCGCGATGGTAATGCGATTGGAACTTGGAACTGGGTGATCGCCTGCATTCCTACGGATCAAAAAACACCACCTAGGGTTCCACCGCGAACGATGAGATCGGAACGGGTGTGACCGACCTGCTACAGCCGTTGCTGCCGATAGTCGCTAGAGTGTAGGGGCACGAACAGCGAGCAACATGGTGAGCGAAGACAGACGTGTCTCTCTTCGTAACGCTCATTTTCTGATTTTCGGGACAGTTAACATGTAACGTACGGAGAGCCGTTATGCTTAAAGTCATCAGCGCCGTTATGGCCGCCGCCGCGTTTGCTGGGGTGCTGGCGTTGCTATGGGTCACGAACACGCGGATCGATGCCACGGCGCGAGATGCAGCACCGCAATCAACGTCTCTCACTCAGATAGCTCCAGCGCCCGCCACGGTCGCGATTTCTCCTGAGTTGGTGCGGCTCGAAGTGGCACGCGATCTCGCCGTTATACGGGATAGCGTAGAGCAGCTCGCCAACAAGGTCGATCAGCTCGCCGCCAAGCAAGACCAGATGTCCCAGAACATTGTCGCATCGCAGGCGGTCGAGCAGGATATCATACAGGAGAGGTCATCCCCGCCGCTATCCGGGCCGGTCTCCCCCCCGCCGCGCAAAAAGGCGCGAAGGGTTGCGCCCCGGAAGCTCGCCGCGCAGTCATCGTCTGCGCCTCCTCCGGCGTTCACTCCCCAATGATGGCTTGCTCAGCAAAGCACGGGGGGATCGCGGTTACGCTGCGAGCATAGCCTTCGGCCGAAAGGATCGCATTGAAGCGGCGCACGGTAGCGAGCGCACTACGCTCCGCTTCCCAGTCGCGTTGCATCCGTGTAATGCACACGACCGGTTCATTTCACCGCCTCTATCAATGCCTTCAACGAATCCAGTGATGGCCAGCAGCAACCGTCGACACCGTTGTTCGGGTCCGGCACTTGGTGGCCAGGCTGTGTACGAGGTAAGCCTCCGGAAATCCGAAGAGTTGGGATGCTCTACGATCACATCGGAGGTCATGCGGCTCCCGCTCTTCGTGATCTTAGCCGCCTTTATCTTGGCTGCGGCCTAATAGGGGGCGACTCGTTGAAGTTGGCCATGGGGCAACGTCTTTTGACATAACTCAAGAGAAAATTTTTTTAGCATTGGACCCTGGTCCAACTCCCATAGCAAATCTTAATACGCGAGACTTGCGGAGACTTTCAAGCTGCACAAAGAAAAGAGTTTGTTATGTCAGACGCCAGGTATTATCGCGCGAAAGCAGAGTTTTGCTTTGGCATAGCGCAAGTCCTGAGCGACCCTATCGCAGCCGAACGAACGCGAGCTCTCGCAAATGAGTGCGTGCGGCGGGCGCAGGAACTCGAATCCAGTAACGGCGACAAATCCGGCAAAGTGGATTAGCGATTACTCCAAACAATCGCACTATGCCGCTTTGGGTCAAAAGCACCGAGCGGGCGCTGTAGCCGAGAATGAAGCCGGCGAAGAGAGCAAATGCCTACCGCAGCATTTGCACATGCATCACCAGCCATGACGGATGCGGATTCTCCCTCAGCGTATATTCCCTGAGTCTTCCCGGACTTGGTTTGGTGGACTCACGGCAACTAAGAACTCGATTCAGATCAACGACTTGGTGTCTTATCACCCCATGTCTTGGAAGCACGTAGTTGCCATGTTGTGGCGTATCTCTTGCGTGTCCGGCCAATCGGCATGCCGAACCTGACGACCGAGCGATGGATCTGGCTACGCATCCAAGGCTGAAATGTGCGGGCGCTCGGGTAGCACCAGGGCAACAGATCCCTGATACGCACGGGCCGATTAAGCGCAATCATGCACCGCCTGCATTGAAGCTGAATGCGGCCAACACGGTGAGATCTATCCCGTTTAGTTAGTATGTAGCCGCTACGTGAAGCGTGTCGGGGCCTTTTCACGATGAATGGACCCGACTGGTCGAAGCGCTACCCTCGCATTGTAGAGGAAGCTGCTCGCATCAAAGGCAGCGCGGTCATGGATGCTGAGGTCGTTTGTCTCGTCAAGAAGGGCATGCCCGATTTCGACACACTGCATAGTCGGACCGCCGATCATCAAGCGGTGGCCTGTGCGTTCGATCTGTTGATGCA
>JBKPLN010000378.1:0-2809 GCA_046731635.1 Pseudomonadota bacterium
GCGTGGCGAGTGCGTCCTCGTCGGCGACCGAGCGCCAGAGGAAGGACGGTACGGAATTCTCCTCGACCTTCTTCAGGCGGGCCGGGACGCCGGCCTTGCGGAAATATTTTTGCGCCAGGACGTCGGAGGCGACCTGCGACCAGAATTCCGGCACCTCGACATTGTCGAGCTTGAACACCACCGAGCCGTCCGGGTTGCGGATCTCGCTGGTGGTGAGGCGGAACTCGATGCCTGCGTAGGCCGATTGTCCGTCCTTGGTGTAGCGACGCACAATGCGCATGTGTCTCTAGCCCCAAATTTGCAGGACGATTAACCACCGTCCTTTTGTTTCTGACGGACCTGTCCCGATCCGCCGTCGTTGCTCATACTCGTTCAACCCGTCCCATCTAGGTCCGATGCTCTAATCCGGCACCGGTTCGTTCCCGGGGTTTTGGACCCCGGGCACAGACAGTCCCATTCCCAACCGCCATGGTTCTGGCGTGGGTTGAGCTCATCGACTGAAAAGCCGTTCTGAGGGTCCGGAGGGAACCTGATACTCAACGCCACCGAACACACCAAAGCTAGGTGGACTCATCGTACGCGTCAACAAGAGATAGTCATCAAATCTGAATCAAACACTAAATCTTGTGTCTATCGGCTGACTTTGAGAAACAACGGACCGAAAGAACCGGTCCAGTATTGGCCCATCGCGGACCGGCGGAAAGTATTTTTCTATTCGGGGGAATGTAGGTTTTTATGCCTCCGGCCATGACAGAAAAGTGACGAAAAAATGGGACTTCCATGCCGGGAGGCGGAAAAGCCCTGCGCAGGAAAAAAAGGGGACAAAGCGGGGAAAATTCGTTGGCAGCGCGCCTGGAGTCGCTGATTCTCGAATAGATCTCAAAATGTTACGGGACAGGCACCAGGGTGGGAAACAAAAGCGGACATCTCCCACTCCTGTGAATTCCGCTCTATCCATGGCCGGCACGAAAAAAGGCGGACCCCAAGGAGCCCGCCTTTTAGCCCGGCACCATCGTTCGAATTTTCAGCAGTGGCGCCGCCAAATATTGAGCGACTCGAGCCAACGCTGATGAATTCATGAGCAGGATAGCCGCGGAGCGCACACAAACGCAACTGTCGGCGGCCGGCCTCGGTCGCGGCGCGGTGGCTAACCCCGCTTGGCGCGCTTGGGGGCCGCCACCTGCGATGGAGCAATCTCCTCGGCGTCTGCCCTCAAGCTGATCTGCCGAGAATGCGGCAGTGCTTCGGGGTGCTCCCTTTGCAGGAAATCGATGAGCTTTTCGCGAACCTCGCAACGCAGGTCGAAAGTCTGTCCCGGCGCACGAGCGCTCATCAGGCAGCGCAGTTCGATGCTGCCCTCCTTGAAATCGGTCACCTGCAGGGCGGCAGTCGTCCCGTCCCATCTGTCGGATTGCCTGAGAATTTCCATGAGCTTTTCGCGAATAACGGCGACCGGGGCCCTATAGTCGACATAGAGCATCACGCTGCCGATCAGCGACGACGAGTTCTCGCGCGACCAGTTCTGAAACGGCTTTTCGATGAAATAACTCAGCGGCACGACCATGCGCCGCAGATCCCAAAGCTTGACGGTTACGTAGGTGGCGCCGATTTCTTCAATCGTGCCGTATTCGCCCTCAACGATCACAGAATCGTACAGACGGATCGGCTGCGTCATCGCAAGCTGCACTCCCGCCAGCAGATTGCTCAATACCGGCCGCGCGGCGAGACCGGCAGCGATGCCCGCAATTCCTGCGGAAGCAAACAGGCTGATGCCGTATTGGCGAACCGAGGGGATCGTCATCAAGGCGGCACCGATCGTCACCAGCACGATGATGCCGTCGACGACGCGCAGCAATATCCGCACCTGCGTGTTGTGCTTGCGCGCGGGAAAGTTGTCATCGGCGTCGAGACGAAAGCGTCGAAGATAGGCAGCCGCGGAAAGCTGGAGAGCAACAATTGCGGTCCACCCGATCAGGCCGATGACGGCCATCGACAACAGCCTCGCCAGTATTTCTGCTGTTTCCCGATAGAGCGGCGCGACCGGGATAACGATGATCATTGCCAGCGTTATCAGCGCAAGTTTGGTAAGCGTGGCCGTCTTGTCGAAAAGCGAGAACGTGGTCGGATAACGATGCGCAATCAATCGGCGCAGCAAGTCATGCAGCCAGTTGTGAGCTGCCAGTGCCGCGACAACGGCAAGTCCTAAAATAATCACGGCCACGACCGGGTCGGGGAGCCAGTCGAGCCCATTCTTGATTGCGACTACGGCCGATCTGATCGCGTCCATGCGGCCTTACTAGCATTGCCGGAAAAGAGGGCGAATAGGGGGCTTGCGGGCGCATTTGGTGCGCTGGACTTGGCCGCGCCGAGGTGGCAAAAGGCCCGCGTTCCAACCTGGTTTGTTGTCGGCAATGAAAGATTTCCTGCTCAAATTCTTCACCTGGTGGAATTCGCAGACGTTCGGGACCCAGTTCTGGACCTGGATGTACGGCGAATTCGTCGGCGAAGACGAATTTGGCAACCGCTACTATCGCACCCGCGGCGGCAAGATCGACCCGACGCTCGGGTTCGAACGGCGCTGGGTGATATACAACGGCTACACGGAAGCCTCATGCGTGCCGCCATCCTGGCACGGCTGGCTGCATCACACTGTGGACACGCCACCAACGCAGGAAAGCTACAAGCCATACCCATGGCAAAAGCCGCACCGGCCGAATTTGACCGGCACGCCGGCCGCCTTGCGTCCGCCAGGCTCGACTTTGGCCGCCGGCCGCCGTCCAAGGGCCACCGGCGATTACAGGGCCTGGAC
>JBKPLN010000379.1:0-2975 GCA_046731635.1 Pseudomonadota bacterium
CCTATAGGCTGGCATAACCGACTGCCATACCACCTCGCGGGGATTGATCAGATGGGCAACATGCCATTCGTCGGAATGCTTGCCGCCGATCCGTGCCAAATCCGGACTCGTTCGCTTGGAGCCCCACAACAGAGGATGATCGTATTTGGACTCGATCGCGAGCGAGTAAGGGCCGTAACGCTCAACATCGTCTCGCAGGGTGCGGATCATCTGCGAGTGGCACGCATAGCACCCCTCGCGGATATAGATGTTGCGTCCCGCAAGCTCGAGCGGCGTATAAACCCGCATATCGGGTGCGTCTTCCACGGTTTGGCGAATAGTGAATAACGGCACAATCTCGATAATGCCGCCGATGCTAGCGACGCCGATGATCGCGAGCACCAGGCCGATTGCCTTGCGTTCCAGCCGATAGTGCAATCCGAACATCCGCGTCACTCTCCGGGCTGGAGCACGGGCGTGGCCGCGATCACCGGATCGGGGCGTTCCGCAATCGCTTCGCTGGGTTTGCGCGAAGCAGTGCGGATCGTCATCCATATGTTGTAGCAACCGACGACTGCGCCAATGAGGAAGAAGAGCCCGCCAATCGCACGTGCGATGTAATAGGGACGCATCGCAACAAGCGAATCGACAAATGAGAAGGCGAGCGTCCCGCTTTCGTTGTAGGTCCGCCACATCAGGCCTTGGATGATGCCGGAATTCCACATCGCGAAGACGTAGATGATTGTCCCTGCCACGGCGAACCAGAAATGGACCTCGACGAGCCTTGCCGAATACATGCCCTCTCTTTTCCAGAGCCAAGGTACCGACGCATAGATCGCCCCAAAGGTGATCAGCGCGACCCAGCCCAGCGCGCCGGCATGGACATGGCCGACCGTCCAGTCCGTATAGTGGGAAAGAGAATTGACGGGACGGACCGCCAGGAACGATCCCTCGAACGTCGACAGACCATAGAACACAGCCGCAACCATCATGAACCGTAGTGTCGCGTCGTCGCGGACCTTGTCCCAGGCGCCGTTGAGCGTCAGCAACGCATTAGCAGCAGATGCCCATGATGGAACGAGGAGCATCACCGAGAAGGTCATCCCCAGCGTCTGCACCCAATGCGGCAGCGCCGTGTAGTGCAGGTGATGCGATCCCGCCCACATATAGAGGAACGTGATGCCCCAAAAGCTGATGATCGACATCCGGTAGGAAAAGATTGGTCGATCGGCGCGCTTGGGCAGATAGTAGTACATCATTCCGAGGAAACCCGCGGTCAGGAAGAACGCAACCGCGTTGTGGCCGTACCACCATTGCGTCATGGCATCCTGGACGCCCGAGAAGGACGAGTAACTTTTGGCGTGTCCGAGCGACACCGGGATCGCGAGATTGTTGACGATGTGCAAGACAGCTACGACCAAAATGAAAGCCATGTAGTACCAATTGGCCACGTAGATGTGCGGCTCCTTGCGCCGCGCGAGCGTGCGCAGGTAAATGATGAAATATGTAACCCAAACGATCACTAGCCAGATGTCGGCGTACCATTCCGGCTCGGCATATTCCTTCGATTGCGTGATTCCCATCATGTAGCCGGTAACCGAAACCACGCAGAACAGATTGTAGCCAAGCAGAACAAACCAGGGGCTCAGTTGGTCCGGGAGTCGCGCTCGGGACGTTCGCTGCAGTACAAACAGCGACGTTGCGATCAACGCATTGCCGCCGAAGCCGAAGATGACGGCTGTCGTGTGAACCGGGCGAATTCGCCCGAAGCTCGACCAGCCGGCATCGAAGTTGAATTCTGGGTAGACGAAAAGCCAAGCCACCCAATCGCCGACAAGCAGGCCGAACACGGCCCAGACCATGGCGAGGATGATGCCGGCTTTGGTTGGATCGTCGTAGTAGTGGTAGTGCCGTTCTTCCGTGGGTTCGGGCAAATAGTATCCGGCAATGACGAAAAAGATCCCTGCAAGCGCTGCCAAAATGACCAGAGCGCCGTGCGCACCAAGTGGATCATCGCGGCCGGCAACGGCCATTGCTAGTCCACAGGTGGCGAGGGCGAGCAGGATGATCAGGGCAATTTGGCGCTCATTTTTGGTAAGTTGGCCGATCATCGAATTCGACCTTCAGTCCCGCGAGGAACTTTTATTTTAACAGGAGTCTCTTGGTCGCAATCAACGTTGCGATAAAGGAAAGCAATTGAAGTCGGGGCACATTGATCTACCTCAAACTCCCACAGTGCCCAGTGTGTGCGTTTTGCAATCAGGTCTAACTCAGTGACCTGGGCTGCGCCGTAGCGCTTTGACTCAATGCGTTAGAGCGCATTGAAAACAAATTAAGGCGAATCCCGCCCCGCGGACTCGCCGGAACAAAATGTGGTTTTTGCCGTTGCCGGTAATTTGGTAGTATGACCCGGGGTGCCGTCTCGGGACGCCGCCGCTGCAGGTCGGTTCGCCTGATTCCTGCCAATTTTTTTGGAAAGGACAGGCCCGGCAGTTTAACCATGATTGCAGACCCAAGTTGTATTCCGGCAACACATTTGAGCAAGATGACAGTCTACAATTCTTCTTCCCTGCGTGACCATCTTTGAGCCTGCCTTGGTTCGCGTCTAGTCTTCAACGAGACGGAGGAGGAGGAGGGTGAAGAGCCCGCAGCGATTTGCTGTATTGGCGGCGTTGTGCCCAGCGGCCGTTCTCGCCGCTTGGATTGCTGTCGGGTTCGCTGGACTCGGTTCGCCCAGCATCGAGAGCACAAGCGGGCTAATCGAGGTCGGTCGGGAAACACCTGCGATCACCCGCGCCGAGAGCGTCGAGGCACCTCAAGCAACCCCACCGGCCAAGGATCGTGTCTCCATTACCGACACGGGGAGCGGCGGCGCTTTGTCCGAGCCTCGTCCGATGCCGCTACCGGCCACGCCATCCGCGCGAATCGCGTCGCTTAGGACGCCTGATCCGGTGCGAAGCGACGCCAAGGAAGCAACTGGCTCGGTCCTGTCTCTT
>JBKPLN010000380.1:0-1747 GCA_046731635.1 Pseudomonadota bacterium
CCAAACCACTGAGCAGGGCGTGTAAAGAGAAGCCGCTATGGGGAATCCAAACAACGTCTCTCTAGCCCGCTCGTTAGTTCGAGCACGTGTCCTCCCTTTCATACTATTCGCCCAGCGGTGTCTCCAGCACTGGTCGCTGACTATGAGTAACTGTTCGAGGGTCTCGCTGAGCGAAAGGTTGGTAACAAAATGTTCTTGGGTGAGCGATCTAATTCTTCGCTGATATCGCTCCGCAGCTGAACGTCGTTGCGGCGAACGGCGTCGGCCAAACCACTGAGCAGGGCGTGTAAAGAGAAGCCGCTATGGGGAATCCAAACAGAACGCTGCTAACACAATTTGAGCCGCGCTTAGTGCATCAATCGCGGGGTCGGCCTGCCACTTGTTGTGGTCCTTTCGGACCAGATCTTCGAGGATAGTGTTACTGGGGTTTCTGGCTAGTGCAACTCTTTGCAACTATTGAGGAAAAAACCTTTTTTGGCCTCTTTCTGTTAACCCCTTGGCTGACCTGCAAAACCTCACCAGAGGGGCTGGAAATGGCTTTTAATTTCCGATGCCCAGTAAGCGCTGCCGCAAGCTGAACTCGGCCGCCCAGCGCCGGAAGATGGTCAGGGAAAAACACTTCCGGAAACTTCGTGCCGATCTCTGGGGAGCTTGCTAGAACAATGGACGCTCGCAACCGCGTTGAGCCGGTGAGCACATGGCATGAGTCGAGTAATGGCATTTCGTGATACGAAAAAGCCGCGGCTCAGCTTTGCGGGAGAACAGAGGAGAGCAGAAATGAGGAACAGGTTATTGGCTACGGTCGCCGTGGCGGCGGTAGTCGGGTTCGGCGGGCTCGCCGCTGCGCAATCGCAGATGGGCGGCAAAGTCCCACCCGGCACAACGTCGACCAAGATCGAGCAGAAGAGCGGCGCGCAGCTCGTGTCCGAGGACCAGCACTCGCAGATCAAAACGGTCATCGCGCGCGTGAGCCGCCCGCGAGATCGAGTGGACAGGCGCAAGTTCAACTTCAACGTCTCCATCGGGGCTCGGGTTCCGCAGAGCGTGCAGGTTGCCACGCTGCCTGATGAGATCGTGCAAATCGTTCCGCAGTATCGCGGCTTCGATTACTTCGTCATATCGTACCGCACTAAGGACGTGGGCGGCGGCGACTACATGTTGGTCTGGGATCAACTCGTGATCATTGATCCGCAGACGCATGAAATCGTCGCGATCATCCCGGTGTGATCGCCGAGTGCGTTCGTCGGCGTCGCTCAATTCCGCCAGTGCGCCACGCCGCGAGCTTTTGCTCCCGAGTCATCTGGCGCTGAGGCATCATCGCGGCTCCTTAGTGATCTCACAGCGCCTTCTGGGCACACGCGAAGTGATGCTCGTGCACCACGCCAAGTGCGGCTTGCGCGGGGTAGACGACGCGGCTCTCCGGGCCATCCGCCGCCGTACCAGCTCGGTGCCGACGACCTCGACGATACTACGATGCGCGCAGCCATCGCGAGCGTGCGCAGCCATCCGTTTCTCCCGCACCGGGACCGCGTCCGTGGTTTCGTGTACGACCGATTCCGGTCGCGTGCGCGAAGTGGTGGTCTAGCCGCCCGTACGCCGCCTGCACCTTCGAAATGGCGCGCGCCATGAGTCTGGACTTTCTGATCGCGATCGCTCGCGTGTTCGTTTACGTGGCCCTGCTGGCTTGGGCGACGACCTTCGTTGGGCTTATCCCTGTGCTCCACTCCGCGAATGGCCGCCGAGATTT
>JBKPLN010000381.1:0-1361 GCA_046731635.1 Pseudomonadota bacterium
CTGTCGGAAGCCATTCCTGTGGTCGGAACCATTGTTCCCGGCTCAACGCTCATCATCGGCATCAGTGCTTTAGCGACAAGCGCCAATGCGAACCCGTGGCTACTTGTTATTGCTGCAACTGCAGGAGCGATTATTGGAGACGGATTATCGTTCTGGTTAGGCCAGCGATATCATCGGGAGATTCTGAACTCCTGGCCGCTAAATAAATATCCGCACCTCATTGCCCGGAGTGAAAGATTTGTAACCCAATACGGCGCGGCAAGCGTCTTTCTCGCGCGCTTCGCGCCCGTCGTACGCGCGTTTGTGCCTTTGGTAGCTGGCATCCTCGGCATGTCGCCGCTACAGTTTTATGCCGCCAATATCTTGTCGGCACTTGCGTGGGCACCCGCTCATATTTTTCCTGGCGTGCTGCTCGCCATGGCGCTTCAACTGACCATCCCAAGCGCAGAGCAGCGCACAATTCTCGTAATCGCTGGGTTGATCGTTGCGACCTTCATTGTTTTTGCCACACGCTCGTACTTCAAGGTCAAGTCATCTTCACCAATCGAATAACACCCTATCGGCCATACAGACATGCGACAGTGTCCGAGCGATGTCTGTTTTTTAGCCCAGTGGACATTTCCGTCTCGTTTGGAATGTCCGCTAAGGGCGAAAGGGCGAGGCTCGGCCGCGGTGCGCGCTTCACAGACCGTTTACCTGAAGAGGCTGCAAGGGATGATCATCCACAGGGGGCATGGTTGCGGCGAAGGGTACACTTCCGCGCTTAGATCCGACTATTAATTCCTTATAAACGGCCAGGTACCTAGAGGCCATTTGGGACGCCGTAAAGCGTGCCTCAAATTGCTGGCGGACCGCCGATCGGTCCAAGCCGCTAATCTGGCCAACTGCCCGCACCGCGCCTTCAATCGAGTCCACGACGAATCCGGTCACGCCTTCGTCGATGACCTTTGGGACCGAACCTTTGCGCCAGGCGATAACCGGCGTACCAGTCGCCATGGCTTCGATCATGACGAGACCAAACGGTTCCGGCCAGTCGATGGGAAAGAGCAGCGCAAGCGCATTGCCGAGAAACTCATTTTTTTCATGGTCGCCGATCTCGCCGATGAATTCGACGAGAGGGTCGTGGATTAGCGGCTCAATCACATGCGCGAAATATTCCTGATCGGCGGGGTCGACCTTTGCCGCGATCTTTAAGGGGATGCCGGCGCGCTTGGCGCTCTCTATAGCTCGGTCCGGACGCTTTTCAGGGGCAATGCGACCGAGGAACGCGAGATAGCTGCCGCCCTTCTGGTTGAACCGATAGAGGGTTGCCGGCAATCCGTGATCGATTGTTGCCATCCAATTCAGTGAGGGCGGCATCG
>JBKPLN010000382.1:0-1820 GCA_046731635.1 Pseudomonadota bacterium
GCCATGACCGCATCGGCTTTGGCGCAGGCCTCGACTGAACGCGCAATCGGACCAATAGAGTCGATGCTCAAAGACAGCGGGAAAGCGCCGTCGGTGGGGATGCGTTGCCTGCTTGGCTTGTAGCCGACAACTCCGCAAAGCGCGCCGGGGATGCGGCATGAGCCTCCGGTGTCGGTGCCGATCGCAACTTCGCACATGCCGTCGGCAGCCGCGACAGCAGCGCCCGATGATGAGCCACCGGGCACACGCTTGCGATCAGCCGGATTGCCTGGCGTGCCGAAGTGAGGATTAGCTCCCACGCCTGTGTAAGCAAATTCGCTCATGTTCGTCTTTGCGACGATAATTGCGCCGCCCGCGCGCAAGCGATGCACTGCGGGCGCATCGGCCGCCGCGGGCTTGCCTTCTTCGGCAAAAATTCTGGAGCCAACGCGCGTCACTTCGCCGGCAATATCGAACAGATCCTTGATGCTGACGATCGTTCCATCGAGCGGCCCCAGCGAAATTCCGGCTTTCGCGCGTGCGTCGGCGGCATCGGCGGCGGCCTTTGCCTGCTCGCGGTAAACCGTGAGGCAAGCCCGCGCGCCCTCGCCTTTTGGATCGTCGATGCGGCCCAGCGCGAGGTCGAGTCGCTCGCGGGCAGATGTTGGTTTCATCGGTGGTTCCTTGATCGCATGGCCGTTGCGTCGAATGTCGTGCTATTTTTGTCCGGCGTCCAGCCCACCTGCGCGGGCTCTCTTTTCGGAGAGAGCGACGTCGTGGGGGAACACGACGAGATGGAGGAAAGCATGAAGGGCAAGCATTCGCCGCCGGGCGCGGGAAACGTTTACGCCAAGGCCAACGAGGTCATTGTCAAAGTCACTGCCGGCGACACTGGCCAAACGTTCGAAGTGGTAGAAGAGAATTGCAAGCCGGGATTTCAGTCGCGCGCGCATTACCACATCAAGGCATACGAGACATTTTACGTTTTCGAGGGCAGCGCGGATTTTCAGGTCGGCGACGAACTGTTCCATGCTCAGAAAGGTTCGTGCGTTCACATTCCGCCCGGCGTGCCGCATCAGGTGACTTCGAACGAGGGCGTGCGGATGCTGATGATTTACAGCCCCGCTGGCACGGAGGGCATGTTCGCGGCCATGCACGCACTTTCGCAGGAGCAGTTGATGAATGCAGAGTTCACCCGGCAGCTTGCACTCAAGCACGACACCGTGATGATCGAGCAAAGCAAGGACGGTCGCGGCAAGGGCACGATCCTGGGCTAACCGGCGTCAGCGGGTGTCATAATTTAATCCTCAGACTTATCAACAGCGATTCTCAGGGCTTGCCATGGAAAATAGCAGTTGTACGCTTTCCGACAGGTCACCCATCTTCGGCTCTGCCGGACACGGATGGCCGCCATGACCGGACTGGGCATGGGACGTGGATGCTGCTTGCAGTATTCGTGGCTCATGACTGCCGGCCCTGGCTCTCAGTAACTGGTACCCTTCGCTGCAGGTTTCGGCCTGTGCGTCAGGAATGGATCCGAGAGCTTGTGACGGGCGGACGACGGTCTGCCCGTTATGGCTTTTGGGGACACGCTTTTGCAGGTTCTGCTCTGCAGCGACTACAGACTGGCGCCATCAAATTTCTTCAGCTTCAACTGGTCCACCTCGACGCCGTCAAGGCAGCGCACGTTGAGCATGACCATGTCTCTGCCACCCTGGCCCTTACCATAAGCGTAAGACTCGATGCCGCAGGTCTTGCAGAACGGGTGATGAATCGCGCCCCTGTTGAATTGATAGTCCGTCAACCCATCTGTTACCAATATCGATATCTTTACTTTGTAG
>JBKPLN010000383.1:0-5710 GCA_046731635.1 Pseudomonadota bacterium
AGCCGGCACCGGTCATGATATAATGTCCCATCGCGATTGGAACATTCAGATCCATCAACGCCTGCTGGAACCGCTCGACGATGTCGTCGGTCAGCTCATTAAACAGTACGGTCCGATCAGCCCAGTCGCGGAATACCTCGCCAAGATCAAAGGAACGTGGCGCGGCGTGCCGACGGCGGTCGGCAGTCAGGTCAAGCCGTGTCAATCGCGCTTTGATCTCTACAAGGAACACTGCGGCGTGGACCTGGTCGACATGTTCCCAGCGGACGAGTCCAAATACGACAAGGCCAAGACCGATAAGTGGACGTGGGATCTCTACCTCGAGTGCGCCCAGAAGCTGCACAAGGCCGGTTATCCGGTCGGTCTGCCGATGGGTCAGACCAGCGACGCAGTCGATTGGGTCGGCGCGCTGTTCAAATCTTTCGGCGTCGTGATGATCGACGAGAAGGACAACATCAAAGTCAACTCGAATGAAACCCGTGCGGCTTTGGAATATCTGAAGAAGCTGATGGCGGTTAATCCGCCTGAAGTCTACGCGTGGGACGACGCCGGCAATAACCGGTGGATCATTTCCGGCAAGGGCTCTGGCATCATGAATCCGCCAAGCTCGTGGGCGGTCGCCAAGCGCGACAATATCAAGGTCGCGGAAAACATCTGGCATCACGCCATGCCGAGCGGTCCGAAGGGCCGTTTTGTCGGACAGCTCCCGCAGTTCTACGGACTGTGGAGCTTCTCGAAGAACAAATCTGCGGGCAAAGATCTCCTGCTCCATATGTCGCAAAGGGAATCGATGGCCCAATTGGTTGCTGCTTCGATCGGTTATGACCTTCCGTCGTTCAAGAGCATGTACGACTTCGAGACCTGGAAGACGGTCGAACCACCGAAGGGCGTTGTCTACAGCTATCCGCCTCGGGCTGACGAGCAAACCTCGATGTTCGGCGCGCCCGCGCGCTCCGAAGTCGGTGCTCAGATGTACAATCAGGCCATTAACACCGTGATGGTGTCCAAGTTCACGCAGGGCAACGAGAAGCTCGACGACGTCATCAAGTGGGCGGAGAAGGAGCTCGAAGGCGCGCTGCGCGCGTGACCTGGGTTTGTCATTAACGCGTATGCCGGCCTTTTGGCCGGCATACGCGACGTTGAGCCACCAGCGGCGGCAGCAGGTTGAAGACAGCCAAATGGCGGATACGGTTCAAACTTGGGTTCCAGGCCTGCAAACCGCAGGCGCACGTCCATCTGCACGTCGGGATCTTGGCAAATTCCTGCGCCAGCGATCGACCATTGCTTTCCTGATGTGTCTGCCGCTGATCGTCATCATCTTCAGCCTTGTCATATACCCGGCGTTCTATTCGATTTATCTGTCGATGTTGAACAAGGCGCAGACGCGCTTCGTCGGCCTGGGCAACTTCAGCTTTCTCCTCTCCCGCGACGTTTTCTGGATGGTCGTATGGCAGTCCGCAATCTTTGCGCTCTCTGCCGTGTTCTTCAAAGCAGTCATCGGCTTGATCACCGCCCACCTGATCAACAATCTCCCTGCCAAAGGTCAGCGCAAGTGGCGCGGCATGCTGCTCGTGCCGTGGGTCATCCCATTGGCATTGTCGTCGCTGGGGTGGTGGTGGTTGTTCGATCCCACCCACTCCGCCTTCAACTGGATATTGAAGAGTCTCGGCTTCAATGAAGTCGCGTGGCTGAGCGATCCCTATTGGGCACGGTTTTCGGTGATTCTTGTGAATGTGTGGTACGGCGCGCCGTTCTTTCTCATCATGTACCTGGCTGCGTTGAAATCAGTCCCCGAGCAGCTTTACGAAGCCGCGGCGATCGACGGCGCTAATGCCTGGCAGAAGTTCATCCACATTACGCTGCCAATGATGCGGAATATTATTGCCATCACCGTGCTGTTCTCGCTGATCGTCACCTTCGCCAACTTCGATATTGTCCAGATCATGACAGCGGGTGGGCCGCGCAACATGACCCATGTGTTCGCGACCTATTCGTTCCTGCTTGGCATTCGATCCGGTGACCTGCCGCTCGGCGCTGCAACGTCTCTATTTATGTTTCCGATCCTGGCGATCGCGGCGATCTTCATCTTGCGCGGCGTGCGCAAACGCGGGAGGGACATCGCATGACCTCGATCGCGGTTTCAGTTCCGAGATCGAGCGGTGCACGGCCCGCCAGCCTCAAGCGCAGCCGCCGATGGGCGCTGATCACCTCGTACGTATTTCTGGTGATTTTTGCCATCTTCTTCCTGATGCCTCCCTATTACATGATCGTGACCTCACTCAAGAGCGACGCCGAGGTCGCGCACATGGCGACCAACCCGTGGATCATCGCCAACGGGATCACGCTCGATCAGTTCAAGCTCTTGTTCACCCAGACCGATTTCCTCATTTTCTTCAAAAATACGGCAATCGTGACGGTCGCTGTCGTTGTCATCACAATGGTCGTGAGCGTGCTTGCTGCATTCTCGCTTGGCCGCATGCGATTCTGGGGCTCAAGCATTCTCGCCACAGGAATTTTTCTCCCCTATCTCGTACCTGACACGTTGTTGTTCATTCCGCTGTTCCAGATCGTGAAAGCCATTGGGCTGCTTAACTCCTATTGGGGCATGGTGTTGGTCTATCCGACGCTCACCGTTCCGTTCTGCACCTGGATCATGATCGGCTATTTCCAATCAATCCCGAAGGAACTTGACGAAGCTGCACTGATCGACGGCGCCGGCCACATGCAAATGCTGCTCAAAATTTTCATTCCGGTGGCGCTGCCGGGAATTATCGCAGCCACCATCTTCGCTTTCACGGTGTCCTGGGCGGCCTTTGTGTATCCAATGGCGTTTCTTTATTCAGCCGATCAGCAGGTTCTCACCGTCGGCACGGTCACGAGCCTGATTCGAGCTGACGTCTACAAGTGGGGCATGTTGATGGCTGGCGCCCTGGTCGCAGCCGCGCCGCCTCTGGTGATCTACGCATTCCTCATGGACTACTACATCGCCGGATTGACCTCCGGTGCCACCAAGGGCTGAACGTTATGGCCGAAGTCGCGCTGCGTCAGGTCGTCAAGAAATTCGGTGATGTCGAAGCCGTACGCTCGATCGACCTTGATATCCCCGACAACGAATTCGTCGTGCTGGTAGGGCCTTCCGGATGCGGCAAGAGCACGACGTTGCGCATGATCGCCGGTCTTGAGGAAGTCACCTCCGGCGAGATCTGCATCGGCGGGGAGATCGTCAATGATCTGCCGCCGAAGGATCGCGACATTGCGATGGTGTTCCAGAACTATGCGCTCTACCCGCATATGACGGCGTTCGAGAACATGTCGTTCGGGCTCAAGCTACGCAGGTTCTCCAAAAGCGAGATTCGTCAACGGGTCGAGCACGCGGCCCGCATTCTGGACATTACGGAGCTCCTTGACCGCCGTCCCAAGGCATTGTCCGGTGGTCAGCGCCAGCGGGTGGCTATGGGCCGCGCCATTGTGCGTAATCCCAAGGTTTTCCTCTTCGATGAGCCGCTGTCGAATCTGGACGCGAAGTTGCGCGTGCAAATGCGCACAGAGATCAAGCGCGTGCACCAGAAGGTGAAGACGACAACGGTTTACGTCACCCATGATCAGGTTGAGGCAATGACGCTTGCCGACCGCGTGGTGGTCATGAACCACGGCCGGATCGAGCAAATCGGAACGCCGCAGGAGCTCTATCACCAGCCGCGCACACGGTTTGTGGCCGGTTTCATTGGTTCGCCGGCGATGAATTTTATCCCGTGCCAGCTTGAACAGAATGGCGCCGGAATGCGCGTGCGCGTCGCCGATAACATTGCTTTGCCTGTTCCTGCCGGCCGTTCGGCCCGCTACCAGCCATTTGTTGGAAAACAGGTCACCCTTGGTCTGCGCCCGGAGCACATCACCGAACCGCGCCACAACGGGCGCAACGATGGACGTGACTTCGCGGTGACCCTGGACGTCGTCGAGCCGCTTGGCATGGAAACGATGGTGTTCTTTACCGTGAATGGCATCGAAATTTGCGGCCGTGTCGAGCCCAGCAGCGCGGCCGATGCAGGCGCCAGCATGCGACTGCACGCCAACGTCGATCATATGCACCTGATCGACTCCTCGAACGGTGAAGTAATTTAGCGCGACTCTTTGTTGTCTACGCTTTCGCCGCAGCCGGCGCCCATAGTTTCGGCCCGGCCCGTTGATATTGCGGCGGTCGATGCACCTCGGCGCCGAGTGCCTTGGCCGCGTGCCAGCCCCAATGGGGGTCGTCGAGAAAACTGCGCGCCATCGACACGAGGTCGACCTGCCCGGTCGCGACAATCTCCTCGGCATGCTGAGGCTTCACAATCAAACCGACTGTGCGGGTTGGAATGCCAGCTTCCCGCTTTACCCGCGCAGCGATAGGCACGTTGTAACCCGGCTCTGTGGGATTGCGGATGTCCGCGGCGACGCCGCCAGATGAGATGCAGATAAAATCGATGCCCTCGCCTTTCAGCGCCCTGGCAATCGCCACGGCATCGTCGGGAGTAAGTCCGCCTTCTCTCCAGTCACTGCCGGTGATGCGCGCGCCGAGCGGCACCGTCCTTGGCACCACTGCGCGCACCGCGCGGGCAATCGACAACGGAAAGCGCATGCGGTTCTCGAATGAACCGCCATATTGGTCGGTCCGCTTGTTGGAAATCGGAGACATGAAACCATGGGCCAGGTAACCATGGGCCATGTGGAGCTCGATCTCCTCGAAACCGATACGAAGAGCACGCTGGGCTGAAGAGACGAAGGCCGCACGGACTCGCTCCATATCCGCTGCGGTGACTTCGCGCGGAGTGTGCCACCCCTCGCCGAACGGAATGGGCGAGGCCGCGATTGTAGGCCATGGATCTTCTTCCGGTTTTAAGGGGGCGGCACCCTCCCACGGGCGCTGCGCCGAGCCCTTGCGGCCGGAATGGGCAATCTGGATGCCGAACTTGGCGTTGCCCATGCGACGCGCCTGCGCGACCACGCGAGCGAGCGCGGCTTCATTATCATCGGAGTACAAGCCAAGGCAGCCATGCGTGATGCGGCCATGCCGTTCGACATGGGTGGCTTCGACAATCACCATTGCGGCGCCGGAATGGGCAAGCATCCCCAGATGCATGAGATGCCAGTCATTCGCGCAGCCATCGTCCGCGGAATATTGGCACATCGGCGAAACCACGATGCGGTTGGCGAGCTCGAGCTGCGCCAGGCGAAACGGCGTGAACAAGGTACTTGGCATGAGAGGGATTCGACTCTGGCTGGGAAGCGCCGGATTTGACGCTGCTTGATGAATTTCAGATAGGCAATAATAGCACCCACATCAATCGGCCAACTGAATTATCTGGGAGGCCGCAAATCGGCGCGCGAAGCATGAGCTGATGCGCGACCGGCAAGCGTGGCCCAAGTTGCGGCCAGGCGCTCGGCTTCGTGAAGTCGGGAGGCGAGCTGTTCCTGGGTGCAATAGTGTTTCCATCGGCCGCTGCGCTCGAGCTCGCGTATATAGGCAAGCCGGTCGCTGCGCCAAGGCATGCCATTTCTCGGCGATCCTATCTAAAGCAACTTCGCCCCGAACAGTTGCCATTGAATGCCCCCCGGCACTCGCCAATCCGGTAATCGACCGAGCTGCAATGCATCGACGACAACCGAAAATTGCACGAAAACAACGGCCCTTAGCTGGAAAACGCGCTGTACTCCGATTTTTGACCTCTTC
>JBKPLN010000384.1:0-4579 GCA_046731635.1 Pseudomonadota bacterium
GGTTACCGGTCACAGTTACATTGTCTATGGCCCGCTCTCCAACGGCGCCATATCGATGATGTTCGAGGGCGTGCCTAACTATCCGACCAACTCCCGTTTCTGGGAGGTCTGCGACAAGCACAAGGTCAATACCATCTACACCGCGCCGACTGCCATCCGAGCGTTGATGCAGGGTGGCGATGAGCCGGTCAAGAAAACCTCGCGCAAATCGCTGCGGCTGCTCGGTACGGTCGGTGAGCCGATCAACCCGGAGGCATGGGAGTGGTACTACCGCGTTGTCGGAGAAGGTCGTTGCCCGATCGTCGATACGTGGTGGCAGACCGAGACCGGCGGCATCCTCATCACGCCACTGCCCGGCGCAATCAGACTCAAGCCAGGCTCGGCGACGCAACCTTTCTTTGGCGTGCAGCCTGTGATCGTGGACGCCGAGGGTAAGGTGCAGCAGGGCGCCACAAGCGGCAATCTTTGCATTGCCGACTCGTGGCCGGGACAGATGCGCACGGTGTACGGCGACCATCAGCGGTTCGTCGACACATACTTCAAGACCTATCCCGGCAAGTACTTTACAGGCGACGGCTGCCGCCGCGACGAGGACGGCTATTACTGGATCACCGGCCGCGTCGACGATGTCATCAATGTCGCAGGCCACCGGCTCGGCACCGCCGAGGTCGAAAGCGCGCTCGTCGCACATCCGAAATGCTCGGAGGCCGCCGTCGTCGGCTACCCACACGACATCAAGGGCCAAGGCATCTACGCCTACGTCACCTTGATGGCGGGGGTACAGCCCAGCGAGGAGCTGCGCAAGGAGCTGGTGCAGTGGGTGCGGAAGGAGATCGGTCCGATCGCCTCGCCCGATCTGATCCAGTTCGCGCCAAGTCTGCCGAAAACGCGCTCGGGTAAGATCATGCGCCGAATTCTTCGCAAGATCGCCGAGGACGAATTCAGCAACCTGGGAGATACCTCAACACTGGCCGACCCGGCCGTGGTCGACGACCTCGTTAACAACAGGCAAAACAAAAAGGCGGCGAAAGCGGGGGCTTGAGGCGCCGTTGATGCAGGCGCTGCCGCAGCTGTGGGTTTTTGACGCAAAGCTGTGCGTTGTTGGTATTTTTCGCTGAAGTTTCGCGACGAGGACACAATTTAGCGGCAACTATCCGGGTATGGCGCGTCCGCGCACTTCCCCCCAGCCGGAAGTTCCCGGCCTCGCCGCTCGAAGAATTGCCGCCGATCTTCTCGACGGGGTTCTGCGGCGGCGCATGGCTCTGGACGACCTCCTGTCCGGCAAGAATGCGCATCCGGGCCTGCCCGCCCTTGCCGATCGCGACCGCGCCTTGGCCCGCCGGCTGACGGCTACCGTCCTGCGCCGCCTCGGCACGTTGCGCCATCTGCTCGGCGAATTTCTCGAAAAGGGATTTCCTTCCGACGCGCCACGCGTTGAGACGATCTTGCTGCTCGGCGCGGCACAAATTCTGTGGCTCGAGGTTCCGGACCACGCCGCTGTCGACCTGTCCGTGCGGCTGGCGCAAGCCGACCGCCGCGCATCGCGTTACGCCGGGCTCGTCAATGCGGTGCTGCGGCGCGTGGCTCAGGGCGGCACATCGCGGCCCGACGGTCTTCGCGATACGCCGGAATGGCTGTTGAAGCGCTGGAGCAAGAGCTATGGCAGGGATACGGCGCGTGCGATTGCAGCCGCGAATGGCCACGAACCCGCGCTTGATCTCACGGCGAAAAGCGATCCTAAATCCTGGGCTGACAGGCTGCGCGGCCGGGTGCTGCCGACTGGTTCAGTGCGCACATTGGCCCACGGCGCGGTCTCGCTGTTGCCGGGATTTTCTGAAGGCGCATGGTGGGTGCAGGACGCCGCCGCAGCCCTCCCGGTTCGACTGTTCGGTGAGATTCGTGGAATGAACGTTGCCGACCTGTGCGCGGCACCCGGCGGGAAGACCGCGCAACTCGCACTGGCTGGGGCGAATATTATTGCCGTCGATCGCTCGCCGGGCCGACTCAACCGCCTTCGTGAGAATCTTGCCCGCCTGTCTCTGCATGCCGAAACAGTTGCAGCCGACGTCCTGGAATGGCAGTCCGGGCCATTCGATGCGGTTTTGCTCGATGCGCCCTGTTCGTCCACAGGCACGATACGACGTCACCCGGACATCCCTTGGCTCAAGGGCGAAGCTGATTTGCCGGTGCTCACATCACTGCAGCAACGGCTGCTTGACCGCGCGGTCGAGCTCCTCAAACCGGGCGCTATGCTCGTCTATTGCGTTTGTTCACTGGAACCGGAGGAAGGCGAGCATCAGATCGAAGCTCTGCTCAGGCGCGATCCTCGCATCGTCCGCAGCCAAATCACAGCGCAAGAAGTTTTTGGCCGCAAGGAATTCATCACTCCCGACGGCGCTCTGCGAACCTTGCCGCAATACTTGCCCGATCCGGATCCGCGCTGGGGTGGACTTGATGGCTTTTACGCCTCGCGGCTTGTGCGAAAGGCAGCCTGATCCCCGATCCGATCCGGTTTGCCATTGGCCGTATCGCGACCCTTCGCTATCGTGTGGGTTGCGCGTACGGATTCGCGCGCGCGGCAGGAGACGAGCACTTTGACGATGCGGGTTTCGGTGGCGGGGCGGGCCAGGCTCTCCGTACTCATCGGGCGCCGCGCGTTTCGCAGCGTACTTAGCAGCGTTAATGCGAATCCACTGGTTCGGTGGCGATTTGGCTCGACCAAGACCGACCGTCTGCTGATTGCGCCGCAGGATTTGCGCACCGCCGACGCGACCCGCGCCAGTGAAATTTACGCCGGGCGCTTCGCTTTCGCCGGCAAAGTCGTCATTTGCGACCGCCGATCTCCCTTCGAGATGACGCCACCATCTGACGAGTGGGCCACGACGCTACTGAGCTTTGTCTGGTTACGGCATTTGCGCGCTGCGGACTCCGGTATTACCCGCGCCAATGCGCGTTCGCTTATCGACGAGTGGATCAACGTGCAAGGTGGCTGGCACCCCATCGGCTGGCGTTCGGACATCCTTGCACGGCGTCTGATCTGCTGGCTTAGTCAGGCGCCCTTTGTATTGCAGGATGCAGATGCTCGCTTCTATCGCCGATTCATCCGCAGCTTGTCGCGCCAGGTACGCTATCTGCGTCGCAACCTAAACGAGTCGCGGGATGGATTGCCGCGCCTGCAGGCGGTTATCGCCTTGAACTATGCGACGCTTTGCATGCAGGGACAGTCCGGACACCTGCGCGCGAACGTACGCCGCCTGATCGATGAATTGCGCAGGCAAGTCCTGCCCGATGGCGTACACATCAGCCGCAATCCGGGTGCACTGATAGAATTGTTGGCTGACTTGCTGCCCCTGCGGCAGTTGTTTGCCGCGCGGCAGTTGCAGCCTCCCCAAGCCCTCATTAACGCGATCGATCGCGTCATGCCCATGTTGCGTTTTTTCAGGCATGGCGATGGAAATTTTGCACAATTCAACGGCATGGGCCCTACCCCCGTCGATCTGCTTGCGACTGTGCTCGCATACGATGATGCGCGAGGCACCCCGGTATCGAACGCACCGCACACCGGCTACCAGCGCATCGATGCAGGACAGTCCGCTCTTCTGATCGACACCGGGCGCCCCCCACCCATTGATTTGAGCCTGGAAGCGCATGCGGGTTGTCTGTCGTTCGAGCTCTCATGGAAACATCACCGGTTGGTGGTCAACTGCGGCTTGCCGACCGTGAATAGAGAAAACTGGCGGCAGGTCGCGCGCGCAACGCCGGCGCACTCAACAGTTACCATCAACGAGCGCTCATCGTGCCGTTTTCTCGAGTCCCTATCGATCAGGCGTCTTTTTGGGGGGACGCCCATCATTTCCGGTCCACACGATGTGCGAATTGAAAGGGAGCCGGGAGCAGTAACATTGCGCGCTTCGCACGATGGCTATGTCGCCGATTACGGGATCGTACACACCCGTGCACTGCAGCTTAGTCCTGACGGCCTCGCCCTCGATGGCGAAGACATATTCACGCCCGCCGAAGGCCAGGCGTTTGACGCCAGCGCCACCAGCGAATTCGCCATCCGCTTTCATCTGCATCCTGCGATCAAAGCCAGCCGTCTGGCCGACGGCCGCGGCGTCATGCTCTTGCTCCATGATCGAGACCTGTGGACCTTCACGACCCTGGCCGACTCGGTCGAGCTTGAAGAAAGCGTATTCCTGGCCGGTCCTGACGGACCGCGCCGCACGGGACAGATCGTGATCTATGGACGCGTGGGTCAGATCGGCGCAGTGCGCTGGAGCTTCCGTCACACGACGCCGGCTTCACCTGGCGGCCGCCCCGACCGCACGCAGGAACCGGAATTGCCGCTGTGAGACGATGCTTGTGGATGCCGCCTTTGGAAATAAGGTCGCGAATACACTTTTGCCCGCTTGATATGCTAGCTCGTGCGGCATGAGCAGCCATCCGCGCCGTATCACCCGCGCCCTGCTGTCAGTGTCCGATAAGGCCGGGCTGGTTGCGTTCGCGACCGAGCTTGCTCGTTACAAGGTTGAGCTCATTTCGACTGGAGGCACCGCCAAGGCGCTCACCGATGCCGGTC
>JBKPLN010000385.1:0-4454 GCA_046731635.1 Pseudomonadota bacterium
GGCCAGAACGTTCAGATCGAATATCGTTGGGCAGAAGGCCGAAACGATCGACTGGCGTCCCTTGCTGCCGAGCTGGTTCGCCAGCAGGTCACCGTGATTGTCGCCGCCGGCGGCACGCCTTCTGCGCTGGCGGCAAAAGCGGCGACTGCAACGATTCCAATCGTCTTCGCGATAGCGGTCGACCCAGTTGAGGTTGGGCTTGTGACGAGCGTAAACCGACCCGGGGGCAACCTGACAGGCGTAATCAACTTGAACGTGGAAATAGGACCAAAGCGGTTGGAGCTGCTACACGAATTGGTGCCCGCGGCGACCTTAGTTGCCGTGCTTGTCGACCCAACAAGCCCCACTCTTAGCGAGGCCTTTTTGAGCGGCCTGCAGACTGCCGCCCCAACCTTCGGGATGCAGCTCTATGTCCTGCGCGCGAGCACCGAAGCCGAAATCGAAACGGCCTTTGTAACTTTGCAACAACGACGGGCAGGCGCGCTCGTCATCGGCCCCAGCACATTCTTCAATACTCGGACCGAGAAGCTCGCCGCACTATCGCTTCGCCACGCGGTTCCGACAATTTACCAGTTTCGCCCGTTTGTAGCGGCCGGCGGCCTGGTGAGTTACGGAAGCGATGAAACGGAATTCAACCGTCTGGTCGGCGTCTATGCTGGGAGAATTGTTAACGGCGACAAGCCGGCGAACCTGCCGATCCAGCATACAACGAGAGTCGAACTGATCGTCAACCTAAAGACCGCCAAGGCCTTCGGCGTTACCGTGCCGCAGTCTGTGCAAAGTCGCGCCAACGAGGTGATCGAATACTGACCCTCTTTGCTGCGGCGCATGAGTCTGCTTTTGGCCCAAAGCGGACATCGCTAGTTGCACCGCACATGTCCGCTTTCAGGCGTAAAGCGGACATGGCCCATTGCAGTGCATATGTCCGCTTATGACCCAAAGCGGACATGGCACCAGTTGTTCCCCCCGCAAATTCCGCGATAGCATTGCTTTTCCCAACTCAGAGGAAGCGCATGAAGCGGCGGGAATTTTTGAGCATGCTTGCCGGGAGCGCCTCGGCATGGCCGGCGTTTCGCACAGCAAAAGCAGGCTCCGAAGCGCGTCGGCTTAATGGCCAATTTGCCGCTTCCAGCTGTGAAGAGGTTTCGTGAGAGGTTACAGAAACTGGGTTGGGTCGAAGGCGAGAATCTCCTCATCGAATATAGATACGGAGAAGGTCAAGATGACCGCTTCCCAAAATTTGCGGCAGAACTTGTTTCAATGCCGGTGGATGTCCTCGTCGTCTGGGGAAACCCCCGCGGCATTTGCCGCTAAGCGCGCCACCTCAACGATTCCGGTTTTGATCGGCGCGGCGGGAGATCGCGCTAAACGTTGATCTGGAAAGCAAGCGTCTGGAGTTACTTAAGGAGGCTATTCCGGGCCTGTCGCGGGTCGTTGTACTTGCAAACCCCGGCAATCATCTGAACCGCGTCAATTTGGATATCGCACGTCAATCTGCCGAAAAGCTGGGGGTAAGAATCGAAGTCGTCGAAGCCGGAAGTGCAGCAGACATTGAGGGCGCGCTTGCGCAAATAAAGAAGTCCCGTCCAGATGCAGTTTTGCTTGCTTCTGACACCTTATTGTTGGGCAAGCGAAAAGAAATAGCAGACTTTATGGCCGAACAGCGCATCCCCGCGATCTATCCATTTAGAGAATATGCCGCTGTAGGCGGGCTATTATCTACGGTGCTAATATCTCGGCATTGTTCGAACGGGCCGCTGACTATCTGGACAGGTTATTGAAGGGCGAGAAGGTCAGTAATTTGCCTGTTCAACAAGCGACGACCTTTGAATTGATTGTCAACACAAGAACGGCGTCAGCCCTTGGCCTTACCGTGCCACCGAACAGTGCGGAAATCCGCTTTTGCGGTAAAGCAGACATCGCCTTGTGCACTGCATATGTCCGCTTATGACCCAAAGCGGACATCGGCTATCGTTTTAAAGTTCCGGCGGCGCTAGCCAGCGATCAAAGTTCTTCGGCTGCAGCTACGCCGGGCATAAGGCCACCGCGCGTGCGATGTGTCCTCAAGGCAACAATAAAGAAAATTCACAATAGCAAGTACTTTTGCCTGCTCGACACCGATTAGAGGTCCGCCCAGTATTTCAGACGCGGTCTCCAGCAAGGCCTTTGCTAGTTCATGGGATACCCGCGGCTCTGTGTTTGGACGGGGAGCCGTGCCAACGGTGTCTAGGTCCAATTCTGTCCGCATCCCGCATCCAAGGTGTACCATGGCTAAACCAGCTGTCATTCTCATCGGTGCCGACAAGGGTGGCGTCGGCAAGACGACCGTCGCCCGCACTTTGCTCGACTACTTCGGCACCCGTCATGTATCGACCCGGGCCTTCGATACTGAATGGCCACGCGGCACGCTCAAGCGTTTTCATCCCGACGTGACACAAGTCGTGGATGTCGCGTCGGTTTCTGACCAAATGAAGATTTTCGACACGGTGGGCAGTGCTGAAGCCAAGGTAACGGTGATCGACGTGCGCGCTGGTCTGTTATCCTCTACGCTGCAAGCGTTGAGCAACATCGGCTTCATCGAGTTGGGGAAGACGGGGCAGATCACCCTCGTCGTGTTCCATATCCTGGGTCCCTCGATCGCCTCGCTTGAGGAAATCGCCGAAACCGCCCACTTCGTCGGCGACGCCAACTACTTCCTGGTCAAGAACCACATCAACGAAACCTCGTTCTTCGAGTGGGATCCGGCGACCTACAAATCATATTTCAACAGGATTAAGGGGGCCGAAGAAATCACCATTCCAAAGCTCAAAGAGATGACTTGCGAGCAAGTGGAAGTGGCCGGCGTTCCCTATGTCTCATTCGTCGCCAACAGGAATGCCAAAGGCGAGACGGCCAATTATTCATTCGTGCTGCGTGGTTATGTCCGCCATTGGCTGGGGCAAGTCTGGAACGAATTCGACCGGGTCAAGCTACTCGACCTGGTCTCACCGAAGCCAAACATCCGTCAGGCCGCCGGCTAGCCGAGTGTCCAAGTGAGCCGATGCGCGAGCAGCGTTTAGTAGATTAATGTCGTTCCGTAATTCCATCGCCATCGTCGCATCCCCGCGTCCGCGCGTCGGCAAGACCCTGCTCGCGCGGGTCCTCACTGACTTTCATCTGCACGAAGGCAGATCAGTAGCTGCTTTCGACCTCAATGCCGCCGGCGAGGGCACGCTGGCGCAGTTCCTGCCCGAGCACGTCACCCGTTCGTCGATCGATGACCTTGAAGGGCAGATGGCGCTGTTCGACCGCCTGATGGTCGAGGATGGTGCCACCAAGATTATCGATGTTGGCCGAGCATCGTTTGAACCCTTCTTCACACTGGCCAGTCAGTTCGGCTTTGCCGAAGAAGCGCGTCGCCAAGACATTGTACCAGTGCTGCTGTACCTGATGACGCCGGACCGCACATCAGTTGAGGCCTATCGCAACCTGTGTAGCCGGTTGCCTGAGGCGGTGCTAGCACCAGTGCATAATGAAGTATTCGGTGTCGCCCAACACGGGAATAAATACGCGCCGATTGGCAGCGGTACTGTGATCGTACGCCTTCCACTACTTGTGTCGAATGTGCGCAAATACGTTGAGAGGCCACCCTTCTCGTTCGCAAACTCAGAGAGTGCCGCCGTGCTCGATGCAGACGACTATATCGAGTTGCAGCACTGGTTGCGGCGCATTTATCGTGAGTTCCGGGAACTCGATCAGCGCATTTTACTGACTGACCTGAATTCTGATGCGGCGCACGCCGTGACGAAGCGTTGATGGTCTGCTTTCGGGGGTAAAGCGGACATGCACTCGTGCACTGCACATGTCCGCTATTGGCCCTTAGCGGACATCCCTAATTGCACCGCACATGTCCGCTTTTGGGGGTAAAGCGGACATGCCGCTTGCACCGCGAAATGTCCGCTAATGACCCAAAGCAGACATTGATGCGAGCGTAGACGTCGTTGAAGGCTGTCCGGGACGTTTGTGCGCCTAAGGATGCCTTAGTAGCGATACTTCGCGGCCGCAGCTTCATCCCATTCGATCCCGGCGCCTGGAAGATCGGGAATTTCGAGGCAACTGTTCTTAACAGCAAACGGTTCTTTCAAAATCGGATTGGCCCAGTCCTGCCACTCCAGCCAGTGTGCGGTCTCGGTCACCCGCATCAGATGAGCCGCAAATCCTGGATACAGATGGGTCGACACCTGAATCCCCGCACCTGCCGCGATAGGTACCGCGCGTAGCCATCCGCTAATGCCGCCAATGCGCATCAGGTCCGGCATCACGTAGTCACAGGCCCCCGCAGCGAGCGCTTCATGGACGGCGCGCGGTCCGTAAAAATTTTCGCCAATCTGCACCGGTGTCCGTAGCTCGCGGGCAAGCTGCGCGTAGCCCGACAAATTGTTGTAGACTATCGGTTCCTCAAACCAATACAGCCC
>JBKPLN010000386.1:0-7457 GCA_046731635.1 Pseudomonadota bacterium
ACGGACCAGATGACGATGAGGACGACGGTGGGGGCGGTGCCCCGCATCGGCAGCAGGAAAGCGGTATAGGTCGCGGCGATCAGCAGGTAGATCGCCGAGTGATCGAGGCGTCGCAGCCACCATTTCAACGGCGACACCGGCCAAAGGTTATAGGCCGCCGAGAAGCCGAACATCGCCAGAAGTGCCACGAGGTAGATCGCGATCGCTGTCAGTTCGGTGATATCGCCCTGGTGCACGGCAATGACGGCCAGCACCGCGGCGCCGCCGATCGCGATGGCAATCCCCAGGATGTGGATCACCCCGTCGACGACGGTCTCGCCGCGGTCATAATCCCAGGTAAATTTGGTGCCCATGGTGCTCGCATACTTGTGCAGGCACCCTCGTGCGAAGGTGCCTGCTGATTTTGGAAGGGCGGCTATCTTATCAGGTAACATTGTTCCAATAGGGCTGCGCTCCATAGTAGTCATAGACTCTACGGTCATTTTCGCGCGACCAATTCCACCCCTGGCTCTCAGTGTATTTTGGCGCTCTATCGAGTTGGTCTTTCGTAAAATTCACGCGATAGCCGCCCAGACTCGTGTCGTAGTCCAGCGTCGACCATGGCACGGGGTAAAAATCTTCACCCATACCCAAGAACCCGCCAAAGCTCAGAACAGCGTAGGCTACTTTGCCGCTCATTTTGTCGATCATCACGCGCTCGATAGAGCCGATTTTTTCGCGGTCCGGACCGTACACTGCAGTCCCTTCCACCTTATCGCTGCCAATCAGAGACGTTGTTTCTCTTTGGTCAATCGAGCCTGTCGTTGTCGCCATTTTAACCTCCCTCTTTTATCTTTTGGCACTCGACCACAGTTCTTTAGGGCAAACCCATCTCCCTGAGTTTTGTTCACACTCATTTCGAGAATTCGCTTACTCGACGTAGATGCCTCTCAGACGATAGGCATCAGAAATGATGTCGCGGCCCCGATGTCCTACATCAAATGACACATCTCAATGCTGTGAGAGGTGAAACGGCGTGCCGCCAGGAACCGCGACACACATAGCGCATTTAAACAATTGGTCGGAATGAAATGAAATGCGCATTGCTCAAATAGCCCCTTTAGCGGAAAGCGTCCCGCCGAAGCTTTATGGGGGCACTGAACGGGTCGTCGCCTGGCTGGTCGACGAGTTGGTTGCCTAGGACATAAGGTGACGCTATTCGCGAGCGGCGACTCGAATACCAAAGCCGAGCTTGTTCCTGTTTGTCCGCGTGCGTTGCGACTGGGGAAGCCGCGTCTGGATCCGGTGGCTGCGCAGGCGGCACTGCTCGAAGCAGTGGCGCAAAGAGCCGACGAATTCGACATCATCCACGCTCGCATCGACTGGCTTCACCTGCCAATTGTACAACGTGCAGGGGTCCCGTTCCTAACGACGTTACATGGCCGGCTCGATCTTGCCGGTCTGCCCGACATGATCCGAATTTTTCCGAGCGCTCCATATGTTTCTATTTCGGACAACCAACGCCTTCCGCTTGCTGGAGCAAAATGGCTCGGAACCGTCCATCATGGAATGCCAAAGACCTTGCTCAAGCCTTCCTTCCGACCTGGCCAATACTTGGCTTTTCTCGGCCGGCTGACGCATGAAAAGGGTGCCCATGTCGCTATTCGAATTGCACAAGCGACGGGAATGCCGCTGCGCATAGCCGCCAAAGTGCCCCGCGACCAGCGAAGTTACTTGATGATGGTGTGACCGGCTTTATCGTTGACTCTGAAGAAGAAGCGGTTCGAGCGGTAGGTCTTGTCGGGAAATTGAACCGACGCGAGATCCGCCGCACCTTTGAACGGCGTTTTACAGCTCGGCGGATGGCTGATGATTATGCCGATATTTATCATCAGCTCACTGATGACTCCGTCTCGGCCCTAAAACCGATTGTGCCCGATGCTATCCGTGTTAAGGCTCCGATGGATGAAAACTCCTCTTTGGAACAGACCCTCTCACTGGTAACCGCTACGGGCCAAACCGGCACCTCAGGCTCTGTTGAGTAGGTGATGTTCCGCCCAAAATAAGCGCCGACATGCGAACGTACATAGCGACTCCCATGCCAGTCGCAAAAACCTGCCGAGACTTTTTTGCTTTTTGTTCAACGAGCAGACTTTCGTAGTAAAGGCTGCGTCCCAGTGCTTTTTTGCCAGCCACGGGAATTCGTGCTCGTGCGTTTCCGGCGGTCAGCTCTCTGGGTTTTGCGAACCGACCTCTGATGGAGCGCATCCATGGGCTCGACATTTTTCAATTTCTGTCCCCTCCCCGCCGCCAACCAAATTCGCCACCTGCGAAGCGCGGCCTTTACTGCTTTGTTAGTGGCTAGGCCTATTCCTAAGCCGGCTACCACATCAGATGGATAATGCGCGAAAATTAGAGTCCTGGTTGATGCCAGGACGAAACCAGTAGGCCAAATCAATTGCCGCAGCGATCTGGGAGCAAGTCGGGCAGCCGATGGCGCCATCGCGCCGAGGTGAATAGCGTGTCCCGACGGGAAAGAATCCCAGGCATCTCCTGAATAGGGAATGCCGTTTCTGCGTCCTTTTATTGTGCGATCGGGTCGCCGTCTGCGCACGAGGAATTTGAACAGGTCTGGCAGGACCCCTGCGACGAGCACGCTGGCGAGCATAGTATCGGCTTCTTCACGATCTTCGCCTCGTTTGCAATAGCGCGAAGCCAGCCATATGGCCGCGGCGATCACCAGCATGGCTCTTTCGTCTGCCAGCGACGATAGCATTTTGAGGGAGCGTTCGATCGTCGGCGTGGCGATGTGCGCACAAGCGCGTGCTATCTTTAGATCGCTTTCAAACGGCCGCAAATGCAAGGGGTCTGCCAACACAATAAACCTTCTGGCGTGTCTAACCGCGCAGATAGACCTCGGTTCCCCGCCGAACTTTTTGGTGTCAGGCGCACAAAAAAGCTATCCGCTGAACCGGTGACCGGGCTCGCCAGTCACGTGCGCTTTGCTCTTAGTTCTTTCATCACTGTTTCCGCGTTGTCGCCCACTTTGGCGATCGCGGCCTCAATCTCAGCTTTCGACTTTTTGAGACGTTTACACCAATAGCGCGCCAGCTCCTTGCTGGAGATATCGACGCGATTTCGCGGGCTCTTCGTAGACGAAGATGTCAGCATGACCAAGAATCCTACGTCGCCAACAAGCGCGGAATTGCAGTTTTGTTCCGCCATCGTTGTTGTGTCATTTAATGCAACGGTTTTTATTTTTGCGCCCACTCGCCAAGCGGTAGAAAGCGATCTGTCAGAAACCTTCCCCCTCCTCCAATGTTGCTACATGGGCAGCCGAGAACGGGTGTCTCACTATCGGCAGCTCCGAGGGGATCGCTTTAGGCAACGGCGGTCCCCTTCGTAGTCGATCACTAGACGAGAACATCGGAGGGCTACCAACTTTCGCGCCTACTGGCGCTGCGAACCCTCAACCACTTGTCCAGATGTCTTTTGACACTCGCGTAATTGGAGCGCTGCCTTTGTTCTTTTATGTCATTTGACATTGCAATTTTGATTTTTAAGCGCGCGTCCGTCCCGACGCGCTTGTATCCGCGTTTCAACGTTCCCCGAGTCAGATCCGTCACTGATTTGGTGTGCCGAATCGGAACGTTGCCCGCCATGGGGCGTTCACGTCGGACATCTCAAACATGGATACGCCAATGCGGAAATCGATGACCTCACTTTTGCTGCTCGCTGCCGTCCTTCCAGCTTCGGCGCAGACCAGCTCGCCGCCGGCTAACCGCGACGCAAATACGCCGGCGGTCAATTCACCGAACAGCCCACCAAATCCCGGAGCGCCTGTGACCGGTGCAAACAGCTTCACCGAAGGCCAGGCCAAATCACGCATCGAGGAAAAGGGCTTCAAGAACGTGCATGAACTTAAAAAAGACGACGCGGGTGTCTGGCGCGGCAAGGCCGATCAGAATGGTAAGACCGTGACCGTCAGCGTCGATTTTCAAGGCAATGTCGTCGCGCAGTAAGTACGTTGCAGGCGAACCTACAGAAACAGGAAAAAACAAATGACAACTACAATCTCCCGACTCTACAACAGTCATGCAGAAGCCAGGGCCGCGGTCCGTGACCTAGAATCGGCCGGCGTGAGCCATAGCGACATCAGCATTATCGCGAGCAACGCTGATAACTGGTACGATGCAAAAACAAAACCTACCCGGATCGTGATCTCGACGGCAGAGACGACCGTGCTGAAGGCGCAGCCGCGGGCGGCGGCATTGGTGCCTTGGCAGGCGGCACTGCTGGCCTCCTGACTGGATTAGGCCTCATGGCAATTCCTGGCGTCGGGCCAGTCGTGGCGGCGGGATGGCTGGTGGCAACTTTGACGGGCGCGGCGGCTGGTGGTGCCACCGGTAGCATCATCGGCGCGTTGTCGCAGCAAGCGGGTCTCAGCAAAGAAGAGTCTGCAGTCTATGCCGAAGGTCTCCGCCGCGGCGGCGCGATTGTGAGTGCGCGTGTTGATGAAGCGGACGCTGCTCGCTTGCAAGCACTTATGGATCGGTCTGCCGTCAGAATTGCTGATCGGGCTACTGCTTATCGAAAATCTGGATGGAGCACTTACGACCCTAATGCAAAGCCGTATACAGCTGATGAAGTTGAGCGGGAGCGGTCGCTCTACCGATGATTTTAAGTGAGTATGGGACGTTGGGAGAAATCCTATGAGCCGAGGTTTCCCATCCATGACAGCGCTTCTGGGCTTGCTCGCCATTGCGGGTTACCAGAACAGGGACAAGATCATTAAAATGCTGGGAGACCTCGGAAAGCCAGGTGCCGCCGAGCAAGGCGGTATCGGCGGTTTGCTCAGTCAGTTGCGCAACAATCTTGGCGAGACCGGTCCCGGTCGCGTCCTCATCGACGGGCTCGGTGAACTCGTGGATCGTTTCAAGCAGAGCGGTTACGGTGAGACTGTTGAGTCCTGGGTCGGCACAGGTCGTAACAGGTTCATGACGCCGGCTCAGCTTGAACAGGCGATTGGACCCGAGGTCTTGGACAACTTGTCGAAACAAACGGGTTTATCGAAAGACGATCTGCTTGGCCGACTGTCTCGCTCGCTTCCCAACGCTGTCGATACCTACACGCCGGAAGGCCGACTCCCCGCTCAAGCTACCCAAGCCTAGTTTTGACTTGCCGACGCTGACAGATCAAAGCGAAGGGCAAGCGCCGATAATGAGAGCCAAACGATCCACATAGCTGGGCGCCCGATCAAGTGGACCGAAAATGGACGGAGTACCCCATATAGGCTTTGAGCTTTTGCTACTTCTGCTGCTCGCAGCCGTTGTGCTGGCGAACGTAGCCATCGAGTTCATCGCGCGCTGGCGCAATCCGCCGATCGGCGAGTTCCTCGACATCGATGGCGTGCGATTGCACTTTATCATGAGAGGCGATCCCGATGCGCCGCCATTGGTCATGTTCCACGGCAATGGCACATTCCTGCAGGATTTCACTTTCAGTGGTCTGGTGGACGCCGCGGCGCATAAATTCCGCGTCATATGTTTCGATCGTCCAGGTTTCGGCCACAGCAGCCGGCCGCGCACCTTTATCTGGAGTCCCGACCGCCAGGCCGAGCTCTTTGCCGCGGCGCTGACGCGACTCGGCATCGAGCGCACGTTGGTGCTCGGCCACTCGTGGGGCACGCTGGTGGCGCTGGCGATGGCGGCCTCGCGCAACGGCAAGCGCGTGAAGGGTTTAGTCCTGGTCTCCGGCTACTACTTCCCGACCTGGCGAGTCGACGTCTGGTTCGCCAGCATCGCCGCCATCCCGCTGATCGGCGATGCCTTGCGTTATACCATTTCTCCAATTTCAAGCTGGCTCGGCCTTCCGCTTTTCGCGAAGAAAACCTTCGCGCCCAGGCCGGTGCCGGACGTTGTCAAAAAAGAATATCCGCGGCTGATGCTGATCCATCCCAGCCAGCTTCGCGCGGTGGCCGAGGACTCGGCATTTTTGCTGCCGTCCGCCGCCGCGCTCACGATGTCATACCGCCACCTCAAGTGCCCCACCGCGATCATCGCCGGACGCAACGACGAGATCGTCGACAGCGAGCAGGCGGTGCGGCTGCAAAAAGTGATGCCGCACGCCGCCGTGACGCTCGTGCCGGATGGTGCATTATTTTGTGGCGGACCAAATTGTGAGGATTGCGGACGTGGCGCAGCTCGAGGCCGCTGCATAGTCGGGTTCACATAGGCTACGCGACATCGGCAACGCGAAGTCATGCGAGCATTAAAGGAAACTCAGTCAGCACTATATACCTCGTATCGTATTGATGTAACGCTAGATCAGAAAAGTTTAGGGGGTTTAAGCCGGCGAGCATGGATCAATTTAACGGCATCGATTATTAATTTTGACTAGCGATCGCTTTGGAGACGACTTGTAACAGAGAGCCGAAGCCGGCTACCGCCAAGACCAGGATGGCAAGCCGGCCCGGCGTTCCCAACAAATAAGTCGTCACGACGACGAGGGCTGACCACAGCCCAGCGCACCAAAGGCACTGCATCAGCTCACAGACCACCCGGCGCCACCCGCGCTCGGCGGCTTTTAATCGGCTGCCGTCACTGTCCATGACAGCCACGCGGGCGAAATCCAAGATGCGATCATACGTAATCAAATGAATGAGCCGGAACGTGGCTAGCCCGAGCAGCGCGAAATCCAAATAGCCGAGACGTTCTATCTCGATATCTCCGCGGGAAAGGATCAGTGCGAACGATATTGCGCAAACAGATAAAAAGAACAAAACAGCAAGGGCGTTCCAGAACCGGTGTTCTTTTTCTGCGTGAGGGGCGACCATGGCGCTTATTTAGAAGCAACGTTGCGGCGCCTCTTTGGTGCCATAAGCTTTCACGTTCCGGCCTTTGGAACGACAGGCACTTGCCGAGCTTCACAGCGCATGAATGTTCCGTGAGTTGGAGGTAAAGATGCTTTGCTTCCGGGTCGGTCGATTGCTGTGCCTTGTCGGCACAGTCGGCAGCTTTTCTCATCAAAGATTGGGTGCGGCGGAACTTTACTGTAACCAGCGCCGTTTGAAAGCATACCAGGTCGGAAAGTGGCGATTACAATCCACTTGGGAGGTTTAGATGGTCAGCCCATCGGCAAGTCCCAGCTATGCTGCGCGCTTTCTCGTTATTGAGGATGAACTTCTGATCGCGCTGCTGCTTGAAGAAACGATCCGAGAATTTGGTTACCGCGTCAGCGCCGTGGCCCGCACGATCCCCGAGGCGCGGCGAGAATTTGCAAAACGAAATTTCGACGCTGTGCTTTTAGACATCAATATTGATGGACGATACAATACCGAAATAGCGGACTTGCTCCTACGCGAAAACATCCCGTGCGCCTTCGTCACAGGTTATGATTATCTTGTAGAGCCTAGACACGAAAACATACCTGTGCTGCCGAAACCATTTAGCCGTGCCCAACTCCGCGTACTCTTGGTA
>JBKPLN010000387.1:0-1936 GCA_046731635.1 Pseudomonadota bacterium
GCACATATCGCGTCGAACCGGCGACGATCATATCGCACGTTTCCGCTTGCGTATTTTCCCGTATCTTGGCTCCGGCTAAACACGAACTTTGGCACTATCACCAAAGACGCGACGAGCAGGATCCCCGGCGTAACGACAAACGTTCGTGGCATGCGGATCCCCCTTTGATGACCAGGGTGAAACAGTAATTTGAAAGCTACGCTAACCGGGGCGCCCACCCCCGAAAGCGGACATTGGACGACGCGATTAGATTGTCCACTACGGGAAAGAAGCGACCGGCCCATCAGAAGCAACCTTTGGGGTGCGCGTCACGCTGCCGTGTTGAACCGATCCTCCGCTGATTCTTTTTTTCCCGCCTCCTTGCTGCGATATAGCCATGCTGGAAGAAGAAGCAGGCGATCATTGTTTTTCGGCGGCTCGGGCGCAGTGTTGACCAGCTGTGGCGTACCCAGTGCAGCGTGGCCGGCGCACACCGCCTCCGTCTGTCGCTGCAGCTCGCGCAGTAAGGAATCGATCACGTTGTCGACCTCACTCGCAACAGATAAAAGGAAACTATTAAGCTCGCGAGCTTCGGGAACGACCGCTCCCGCGGCTTCGGTTGCGTTGCAAAGGCCGGCGATGCTAGGCGCAAACGCCGTGGCAGCATCTTTGAGTCGCTTTTTGATCCCCTCTATTTCGCCTACAACGCGCTCGCGTTCGCGCCGATCTTTTTCCTCAGTAAGGCGGGCTTCCAACTCGGCGATCTGAGCGTCGAGTGCTGTGACATCGGAAGCAAGGGCGTCGCGTTTAGATACAAGGGCGTTGCGCCTATGGCGTGCGTGATTGAGATTGCGGCCGAGATCGTCGATGAAGGCTTTATGCCGAACATTTGTCTGCTCCGCGTTAGGCGGCCGCAGCGCGGACCGCAGGTATGGAGATTGGAACGCTCAAGCTATCGTCACACTACGCGGGGATTTCGATGTCGATTGCGAGCGTCGAAACCGTTGCGCCACGATTCATTTTCACTTGGACGTTCTCCGGCTTCACCGTGACATGACGACAGATCACAGCCACGATTTCCCCACGCAAGAGGCCCAAGAGGTCGGATTTAACGCCGCGCATTGCTTCATGCTCGAGCAGAACCTTGAGGCGATCGCGCGCAACGGGTGCCGAGCCGCGCCGGCGGTTCCAGTTGAACCAGTTGAAGATGCTCATGCAGCTCTCCGTCTGAAGAGTTTGCTGAACAGACGCTTCGGGTCGCTGGGTATCGTCATCGGAACGTTTTCGCCCTTGAGACGACGCATTGCGTCGCAATAGGCACGGGCCGGCGCACTTGAAGCGCTGCACAAGGTGACCGGCGCCCCGATATTGGAGGCGCGCAGTACTTCCTGGCTCTCCGGCACGACCCCGACAAGGGGAATCGAGAGAATTTCAAGCACGTCCTCGATGCTCAGCATCTCCCCTTTTCCGGCACGCACCGCATCGTAGCGCGTAATCAACAGGTGCTTCTCGATAACTTCGCCTTTCTCGGCTTTCTCGGTCTTGGCGTCGAGCAGACCGATGATGCGGTCGGAATCGCGTACCGAGGAGACCTCCGGGTTAGTCACAATGACAGCGGCGTCGGCATACCGCATAGCGAGCATTGCGCCGCGTTCGATGCCTGCCGGACTGTCGCAGATCACCCAATCGAACGTCTGGCGCAGCTGCGCAATAACATTGGCGACGCCGTCGGCGGTGAGTGCGTCCTTGTCGCGGGTCTGCGAAGCCGGTAGCAGCCACAATGTATCGAGACGCTTGTCGCGGATCAGCGCCTGCGAAAGTTTGACGGTACCTTGGATCACATTAATGAAGTCGAATACCACCCGTCGCTCGGCGCCCAAGACTAGATCAAGATTGCGTAAGCCGACGTCGAAATCGACAACGACCACGGTCTCGCCGGACTGGGCGAGTGCTGCGC
>JBKPLN010000388.1:0-9051 GCA_046731635.1 Pseudomonadota bacterium
CCGCCGGCGAAGTGCCCTTGACCATGGCCGTAATGAATTGCGCTTCGCTCCAGGCACCGATGCCGTCGGTGCGATCCGGGGAAATGTTGGGAACATAAAACGTGCCGAAGGGCGAGCGCAGAGCAAGCCCGCCGCCAAGCCTCGTCTTGTCCTCCTGCTTGGGCGCCGCATGGCAGGATTCACAACCGCCGGCGTAGAACATTGTCTTGCCGTTGGCGAGGTCGGGCGTGTGTGGTCCCAATGCGCTCGCCGGTACAGTCGCCGGAATTGTGAGGATCCAAATTGCCGCGAGCGCAATGAGAGCAATGACCGCGCCGACGACGATGAGCTTACGCAGCATTTTGACCTCTCCGGCAGGTGCTTTATTCGTTGCCCCTGATCCCTGAAAGCGAAAGGGCGGAACGTCCTTTGGACGGCCCGCCCGTGATAACGCCGTTACGTGGAATTCAGCTCTTCTTGATGCGATAAATCTCGTGGCAGCCGCCGCAGTTCTTGGACAGCTCGGGAAAAGTGGTCTTGAGGCTGTCGAGATCCTTTACAGAAGAACTCGCTGCCTTGGAGTCATTGCCAAGCTTGACGAACCTCGCCTTGAAGTCCGCAGTGTCTTCCCAAATTTTTGGCGCCGCGGTCGTCTCGCCGCCAGTCTTGGAATCAGCGGGAAAAAGATTGGGCATCTTGGACGCCGCGTCTTCAAAGGTCGCGAACGCCTTTTTCGCCGCGTCCGCATCGAAAGGCGCTTCGCCCTTGACCATTTTTGCGAGACCGCCGGCGGCCTGCCCATTGGCCTTCATCAGAGCCTTGCGGGCAGCGATCGGATCCTGTTGCGCCAATACCGCGGTTGCGCCGATCGCGATGGCAGCGACCGCAATTGCGGAAACAAATTTCATAAACGACCTCCCCTTCGGGTTTTTTTCCAGTCTCCGTCAAACACCCGTCGAATTGGGTTATTCCTGCGGGTGCAGGAGCACGTTGCGGCGGCCGTTCACGAATTTGTGATTAAAGAACGTGCATTAAACGCCGGCGCTTCGCGCAGCTGAAATAGCCTTCCAGATGCGCTGCGGCGTCGCCGGCATGTCGATGTGGCGAATGCGGTAGGCGCGCCAGAGTGCGTCGATGATCGCATTGATAACGGCCGGACACGAACCGATCGCGCCCGCTTCGCCCGCGCCCTTCACCCCGAGCGGGTTGGTCTTGCACGGCACGTTGCGTGTCTCGAACACGAACTCCGGCGCATGCTCGGCACGCGGCATCGGGTAGTCCATGAGACTCGCGCTGAGCAATTGACCGGTCGATGGCTCGTATACCGTGTTCTCCATCAGTGCCTGGCCGATGCCCTGCACCGTTCCGCCATGCACCTGGCCCTCAAGAAGAAGGGGATTGAGTGTCGCGCCAAAGTCATCGACAACAATGTAACGCACGATGCTCGTAGCGCCGGTATCCGGATCGATCTCGACTTCGGCGATGTGGGTGCCGTTTGGATAAGTCGGCGGCTCGACGGCGAACTCTTCAGCTGCGCGCAACTTGTCTGCGGCAGCGCGCGGATGCGCCGCGAGATCGGCGAATGTGATCGCGCGGTCGGTGCCGGCAATGCGCACACTGCCGTCCACGATTTCGAGATCGGTTATGGCCGCTTCCAGAGCATCGGCCGCAATCTCCTTGATCTGCTCGGCGAGCTTTCTGCTGGCGCGATCGACCGAAACGCCGCCCACCGGGATCGAGCTCGATCCGCCGGTGCCCGCACCAGTCCTTATCCGTTCGGTGTCGCCCTGGAGGACGCGCACGCGCTCGGGCGGCAGGTCGAGCCGCTCGGCGACGAGCTGGGAATAAGACGTGGCATGCCCCTGACCGGTCGACTGCGAGCCGATCAACAAAGTCACGCCGCCATCGGAATCGAGGTTCAGGCTTGCCGTTTCCGGGCCATTGTTGCCGCATGCCTCGACGTAGGTGGCGATCCCAATGCCGCGCAGCCTGCCCTCGCGTCGCGATTGCGCCGCACGCTTGTTGAAGCCATCCCAGTCCGCGAGTTCCTGCGCGCGCGCGAGCGTGCCGGCGAAATCGCCAGAATCGTAAACTTTCCCGGTAGGAGTCGTGTAAGGCAGCTCTTTTTGCCGGATCAGATTTTTCCGCCGCAGGACATCGGGGGCGATGCCGAGGTCGTGCGCTGCAGCGTCTACAACGCGTTCCATGAGGTAGGACGCCTCCGGCCGGCCGGCCCCTCGATACGCATCAACCGGAACCGTATTGGTATAGGCTGCACGCAGCCGCACGTGGGCGGCCGGAATGTCATAGGGACCGGTCGCCATCCCCGCCCCGAGCCAAGGGATGTAAGGCGCGTAGCACGACAGATACGCGCCCATGTCGGCGATAATGTCGAGCTCAAGCGCGAGGAAACGTCCTTTTTCGTCAACCGCGAGTCGGGCCGTGGAGATGTTGTCGCGGCCGTGGCTGTCGCCGAGAAAATGCTCGGTGCGGTCGCAGATCCATTTGACAGGACGGCGCAACCGCTCGGCGGCGACCGCGGCAAGCGCGTACTCGCGATAGGGAAAAAGCTTGGTGCCGAAGCCGCCACCGACATCCGGGGTGATTACGCGCATCTTTTCGGGCGCCAGCTTCATCACGTCGCCGGCGATGATGTCGCGGATGATGTGACTGCCCTGGCTGCTGACCGTCAGCGTGTGGCGGTCACCGTCATGCTCGGCGATCACGCCGCGGGTATCGAGATAATTGGTCACCAGGCGCTGATTGACGATGGTCAACTCGACGATTTGCGCGGCCTTGGCAAAGGCCTCTTTTGTTGCGCCTGCATCGCCGGCCTCGACCTCGAAAGCGAGATTGCCGGGCCGGTCCTCCCATACCTGTGGCGCGCCACGCTTTAGGGCCGCAACGGCGCCGATGACATGGGGCAATGTCTGCCAGTCGATCTCGAGCGCTTCCGCTGCGTCCTTCGCCTGATCGATGCTGTCAGCCACCACAAACGCGACCGCATCGCCGACATGCCGAACTACCTCCTTCGCGAGGATCGGATAGTTCGGCACCCTGATCTCCACGTCCGGCACGGTGCCGGGCGTCGGCAAAGGTCCCAGGTGCGGAATATCGGCAGCCGTCAGCACCAGGCGCACGCCCGGCATTCCCTGCGCGCGCGTCGCGTTGACGATGCGAAATTGGGCGTGCGCATGCGGCGAGCGCACCACGACGGCGTGCAAAGGGTTTGCCAGTTCAATGTCGGCGATGTAGCGCCCTGCCCCGCGCAACAGCGGGTCGTCTTCCTTGCGTCTCAGCGGCTGGCCGAATCCGAATTTCACTGGCATGAGTGGGTCACGGGGCAATCAGGTCTTCAATGTACCCGCATGTTGCCGCTTCTGACGGCGCGCGGAAAGGTGCACCGCAATCCAACGCCAGACCACATAAAATACGGGTGTGAAGATCAGGCCGAACGCGGTGACGCCGATCATCCCGGAGAACACCGCGGTGCCGAGCGTCTGCCTCAGCTCGGAACCCGCTCCCACGGCCCAGACCAGCGGCGTGACACCCAGGATGAAGGCAAAGGACGTCATCAGAATGGGCCGCAGCCGCAGGTGCGCGGCTTCAACAGCAGCGTCATAGACGTTGCGACCGCCGTCCTCGAGCTGCTTGGCGAATTCGATGATCAGGATGGCATTTTTCGCCGCAAGCCCGATGAGCACGACGAAGCCGACCTGGGTAAGAATGTTGTTGTCCTGCCCGCGCAGGACGACGCCGACGATCGAGGCGATCAGACACATGGGCACGATCATGATGACGGCCGCAGGCAGTGTGAGGCTTTCAAACTGCGCTGCCAGTAACAGGAAGACGAACACCACCGCCAGCACGAAGGCAAAGATCGCGGTATTGCCGGCGCGGATCTGCTGGAAGGCAAGCGTGGTCCACTCGTAGGAGAAGCCCTGCGGCAGAGTCTCGGCCGCGAGTTGCTCCATGATCTTGATAGCCTGGCCCTGGCTGTAACCTGGCGCCGGCATCCCGTCGAGTTCCGAAGCCGGATAGAGATTGTAGCGCGGCACGCGATACGGCGCCGTGATGGTGCGCACGGTGGTGAACGCGCCGAGCGGCACCGCTTCTCCATTGTTGTTGCGGACGCGGATTTTCAGGACGTCATTGGTGTCGCTGCGGTTATCACTCTGAGCCTGCGCGATGACGCGGTATGTGCGCCCGAACAGATTGAAGACGTTGACGTACGACGATCCGAGGTAGATCTGCAGCGCTGCGAACACGTCAGGCACATTGATGCCAAGCAACTGCGCCTTGGTGCGGTCGATGTCGAGATAAAGCTGCGGCGTCGTGTTCTCGAACAGCGAGAACACCTGTTGCAGGCCCGGTGTCTGCGCCGCGCGGCCCATCATGGCGTAGGTCGCGCCCTGCAAAGCCTCTGATCCGCGCCCGGCACGATCCTCGATCATCATGCGAAACCCGCCGGCATTGCCGATGCCCGAAACCGGTGGCGGCGAGGCGACGAAGATCAGGCCATCGTGGATGGAAGAAAGACGCTGAAACAATTGTCCCTGGATCGCCGCGGCCGACTGCCGCGGATCCTCCGCGCGCTTCTCGAAAGGATCGAGCGTCACGAAAATCGCCCCGGCATTCGGCGCGTTGGTGAATGTCGCCCCGGAAAAGCCGACGATGTTCACAGCATGCGCAATTCCAGGAATTGAAAGCGCGATATCCACCGCCCTCCGGTTGACCTCATCGGTGCGTGCGAGCGACGCCGCCGGCGGCAGTTGCGTGACGATGATGAGATACCCGCGGTCGAGCTGCGGGATGAAGCCGACCGGTGTCTTGCGGAATTCGTTAAGGCCGAATGCGATGATGCCGGCATAGACAAGAAGCATCAGCGCCGAGATGCGCACGAGCTTCGCCGTCAGCTTGCCGTACCCGTGCGTCAACTTGTCGAAATAATGGTTGAATATGCGGAAGAAGCCGTGAATCGGCCTGCTCCACCAGTGCCCATCCTGAGTTTCGCTATGCGGCTTGAGCAATAGCGCGCACAAGGCCGGCGAAAGCGTGAGCGACACAATCAACGAGATGACGGTGGCGCCTGCAATGGTAAGCGCGAACTGCCGGTAGAACTGCCCGGATATGCCGGTAATGAAGGCGGACGGAATGAAGACCGCGGACAGCACCAGCGCGATCGCGATCAGCGCGGCGCCGACTTCGTCCATGCTTTTGACCGCGGCGTCGTGCGGACTGAGGCCGGCCTCGATGTTGCGCTGGACGTTCTCGACCACCACGATGGCGTCGTCGACCACAATGCCGATCGCAAGAACGAGTCCAAAGAGCGAAAGATTATTCAACGTGAAACCGAACATCGCCATGAAGAAGAAGGTGCCGATCAGCGACACGGGTATGGCTACGATGGGTATGATCGCTGCGCGCCAGGTTTGCAGGAAGAGAATGACCACCAAAACGACGAGAATGATCGCTTCGGCGATGGTCTCTTCAACCGCGTCCACCGATTGCTGAATGAATTCGGTCGGGTTGTAGATGATGTCGTATTTCAGGCCCGGCGGAAAACGCTTGGCCAGCTCATCCATGGTCTTTTTGATATTCGTGGCGGTGGACAGCGCATTCGACCCCGGCCGCTGGAAGATGCCGATTGCGATCGCCGGATCTCGATCGAGATAGGAATTGGTCGAATAGTCCTGGGCAGCCAGCTCGACGGTCGCGACATCTTTCATCCGCACCACGGCGGTCGCCGTCTGCTTGATGACGATGTTGCTGAACTCCTCGGTACTCGTCAGGCGCCCCAGGGTCTGCACCGAAATCTGGAACGCACCGGGCTTGTCAACCGGCGGCTGATTGAGCACCCCGGATGCGACCTGCACGTTCTGGCCCTGCAGCGCAAGCACAACGTCGTTTGCGGTGAGGCCCACCGACTGCAATCGATCCGGGTCGAGCCAGGCGCGCATCGCATAGTCGCGGCTGCCGAACACGATCAGCGAACCGACCCCATCGATGCGGGTAATGGTGTCGGTGATCTCAATGGTGGCGTAGTTGGAGATGAACAACGTATCGCGAGATTTGTCCGGCGAGTAGAGATGCACGACCATCATCAGGTCGGGCGAGCTCTTGTCCACCTTCACGCCGATATTGCGGACGTCCACCGGCAGGCGGGGCTGGGCAATCGCGACACGATTTTGCACCTGCACCTGCGCGATATCGAGGTTGGTGCCGATGTCGAAGGTCACGTTGATCGTGAAACGGCCGTCACCGGTCGAATTCGACGCGATGTAAATCATGTTCTCGACGCCGTTGATCTGCTGCTCGATCGGCGTGACCACCGTGGCAGCCACGACGTCGGCGCTCGCGCCGGGATACTGGCCGGTGACCGTGATGGTCGGCGGCGCAATCTCCGGATATTGCGCAATCGGCAGCCGGAAGAACGCGACGCCACCGAGGATCACAAACACGATCGACACCACCGCAGCGAAGATCGGCCGATCAATGAAGAAATGTGAAATACGCATGAGTGATAACGCGCGTTATTTGGCCGCTTGTGGTGAGCCGGCGGAGGCCGGACCGGGCTTGGGTTCCTCGGGCCGCACTTTCTGCCCAGGTCGTGCCTGCATCAGACCACTGACAACGATGCGGTCATCCGGCCCAATGCCATCCTTGATGACGCGCAGGCCATCCTTTGTGACCTGTCCGAGCGTCACGTATTTCGGACGCGCCGTGTCCTGGTCGTCGATGACCATCACGAAGCGACGCGCCTGCTCGGTGCCGATGGCGACATCCGGCACCAGCAAGCCTTCATAAGGCGGCGTCCCGGGCACGCGCACGCGCGCGAACATCCCGGGGGTGAAGACTTCTTTCGCATTCGCAAATACCGCGCGCCCGCGGATCGTCCCCGTCGATCGGTCGATCACGTTGTCAACGAAGTCCATCCGCCCTTCATGGTCGAAATCATTCTCGTCGATCAGCTTGATGGCGACCTGCACACCGGCATTCCGGCTCGCGACATCCTTGCCGGTCGTGGCCAACCGCTGATAGCGAAGATACGAAGCTTCATCGAACGTGAATTCGAAGTAGATCGGGTCCGTTGACACGATCGTCGCAAGCAACGTGGTGTTTCCGCCCGTTCCTCCAGTGACCAGGTTGCCTGGCGATACGCGCCGGTCCCCGATCCGTCCCTCGATCGGCGCACGCAAGTCGGTGAATTCGAGATCAAGGTCGGCTTGACGCACGGCCGCCTCGGCGTTGGATACCGAAGCCTTGGCATTGCGGAAAGCTTGCGCGCGCTGCTCGAATGTCTGCTCGGTGATCGTCTTGTCGCGGACCAGTTGCTGGCCGCGCGTGTAGTCGGATTCGGTGAAGGCAAGATTGGATTGCGCCTGCACGAGGTTTGCGCGCGCCTGGTCGAGCGAGTTCCGGAACGGCCGCTTGTCAATGGTGAACAGCAAATCGCCCTGCTTGACGATTTGCCCGTCCTTGAAATGCACCTTGTCGAGGTAACCGGAAACCCGCGCGCGAACCTCGACCGCATTGATTGCGGTGAAGCGGCCGACATATTCGTCATAGTCGACGACCGTGCGCTTGATCGGCTTTGCAACGGTGACAGCCGGCGGCGGCGGCGCACCCGCCTGTTGCTGGCGTTCGCTGCAGCTTGCGACCAAAGTCGCAACGGCCAACATCACCGCGAACTTTCGCGCGGCATGTATCACAGAAAATGATGATGCTCGATTTATTGAATTCATGAATGCCTGCAAGCGAATGTGGCTAGGCGGCACGTCCCCATAGCGTTCGCCGTGAGCTATGTCCACTCGCCGCATTAGGCAATAGCGGAATGCCTGGCGTTAAGGCCGCGTTTTGCCGCGGAAAGCGGCCAGCCATTTGGTTCCGAACAGAATTAACAGTGTCGCGCCGTAAACGGCCGCGCCGATAGCCGCGAGAATGGCCAGTGCGGCGAGATCACGCGGTCCGCCCCAAGTTGCGAGCCAACGAACGACCGGCGCATGACACAGCCAGATTGCCGCTGTGAGTACCACTCCCGCGATGGCAAGCCGGACGATCGATTGCTGAAGACGCGCATCGCGCGACACGTGACCGGCGCGTCGCGCAAACCAGATCACCAGGCCAAGATTGATCCAGGCGCCAATCGAAGTCGCCAGCGCCAGCCCGACTTGCGCAAGCGGACCCATCAGCAGGAATTTGAACGCAATGTTGACGGCCGCGGCGATCAACGCCGCTTTCACCGGCGTGGCCGTGTCGCCGCGCGCAAAGAACGTCGCCACGGCGCTGCGAATCAGAACGAAGGGCAGCAGTCCGAAAGCATAAGCCGTCAGCGTGCGCGCGGCAGCCTCGGCATCGGCGGCGGTAAATGCGCCGCGCATGAACAAGGCGCGCATGATCAGATCGGGAATGACAAAAAACGCAACGACACACGGAATCGACAGCAAGAGCGTGAATTCGATCACCCGATTCTGAGATTGGGCGGCGCGATGGTGATCACCGGCCGCAATGAGGCGCGACATCTCAGGAAGGATGACGGTGCCCGCAGCGATGCCGATGACCCCAATCGGCAGCTGGTTGATCCGATCGGCGTAGTAAAGCGCCGACAGCGCGCCCGTCGGCAGGAAGCTCGCGATGATCGTGTCGGCGAACAAGGCCAGTTGCACGCCGGCAGAGCCGACGATTGCCGGACCGAGCGCGCGGAAAAATCGCCGGACGTCCGCATCGAGATCCGGCCAGCGAAATCGGGCAAGCACGCCGGCAAGGCTTGCGTCCCCGGCTACCAGCAGGAATTCGAGTATGCCTGCGGCGAACACTCCCCATGCCGCCGCATGACCGGCGGTGGGAAAGAAGGCCGCCAGCAAGAGCGCGACGATGAGCGAAAGGTTGAGAAAAATTGGCGCAGCGGCTGCGGCAGCGAAGCGCTGCAGCGCGTTAAGGATGCCGCTGTAGAGCGTCACCAGCGTAACCAGCAGCAGATACGGAAAAGTGATGTGGGTGAGTTCCACGGCCCTGTCTCTTATACACATCTCCGAGCCCACGAGACGAACAATTCCATCGCGTATGCCGTCT
>JBKPLN010000389.1:0-5573 GCA_046731635.1 Pseudomonadota bacterium
TCTCGGAACTGGTGCATTGAAGGAACTGACACTGACAACCAATGGCTCACAACTTCAGACCTATTCATCTGAACTCAAAGCCAGCGGCGTTCAACGAATTAACGTTTCGCTCGACACGCTAGACGCCGACAAGTTTCGCACAATTACGCGCTGGGGCGACCTTAATAAAGTGCTCGCGGGGATCGATGCCGCGCAGGCAGCGGGATTGCAGGTCAAGATCAATGCCGTGGCACTCAAAGGCGTGAACGAAGAAGAGCTCGAAAACCTGCTCGAATGGAGTCATGGACGCGGCATGGATCTCACCGTGATCGAGGTTATGCCGCTTGGCGATATCGATGAATCGCGCCTTGATCAGTACCTGCCACTCTCCATCGTGCGAGGACGGCTGGCCGAGCGTTATACGCTTGAAGACATCGCCTACCGCACCGGCGGACCGGCGCGCTATGTCCGCGTGAAGGAAACCGGCGGTCGGCTGGGATTTATCACGCCGCTCACGCACAATTTCTGCGAATCGTGCAACAGGGTCCGTGTCACTTGCACGGGCACTCTCTACATGTGTCTTGGACAGAACGACGCGGCAGATTTGCGCAAGCCTCTCCGTGCGTCGGAAAGTAACGAGCCTCTATACGCCGCGATCGATGAAGCAGTTACGCGGAAGCCGAAAGGCCATGATTTTGTGATTGATCGGCGGCACCAGAAGCCGGCGCTAGAACGGCACATGAGCATGACCGGCGGCTGACGCCAGAACGCATTGGAATGGGCGGTTTTCCCGCATTAATGTGGATTTCTGGCCGTATCCCACAATGCAGGTTCCCCGCGATTGATTCGAGGCGCATTCTCACGTCGTACACTACGGTTAAACCAAATTCTCCATTGACGCCTTATGGCTGCATCGGAGTAAGGTTGGTAAGCTTGGCTCTGCCGAATTGCAGGCTGAGGTCCGGGGGGACAGTTGGGGCCGGGATAACTTCCTAAGCCTCTGTGGGGAGAGGGTGTGAAGGTTCTACTTTCACTCAGTCGCGGGATCGACTGGTTTAATACCAAGTTGGCCGTTCTTGCGAACTGGATGGTCTTGCTGGCGGCGCTCATCAGCGCCGGCAACGCAGCGAGCCGTTATATTTTCAGTGAAAGCTCCAACGGCTGGCTTGAAATCCAATGGTACATGTTTGCAGCGATGGTGCTGCTTGGCGCGCCCTACGCTCTCAAGATGAACGAGCACGTCCGCGTCGACCTGTTCTACGGAATGTTTGCATCAGAGCGAACGCAAATCTGGATAGACATCCTTGGCGGAATTTTCTTTCTGCTGCCGATCTGCGTGATCCTCACCTATTTCACCTGGCCATGGTTCGTTGAGTCTTGGACCATCAACGAGGCCTCCTCGAACGCCGGCGGATTGATCCGTTGGCCGGTAAAGCTCCTGCTTCCCGTCGGATTTGTCTTGATGGCCTTGCAGGGTGTTTCAGAGATCATCAAGCGGATCGCAGCGCTTGAGCACGTCATCGACGCCAAGTTCAAATACGAAAAGCCCTTGCAATGACCTGGATCGGCGAACACCTCGCTCCCCTGATGTTCGCTGGCATGATCATTTTCATGCTCATCGGATATCCGGCGGCATTCTCGCTGGCGGCTACCGGATTGTTTTTTGGATTTATTGGCATCGAGTTCGGCCTCATCCGTCCGGACTTCCTTGGCAACCTTACCTACCAACTGTACGGCATCATCTCGAATGACCTGCTGCTGGCGATCCCCTTCTTCACCTTCATGGGCGCCATCCTCGAACGATGTGGCCTTGCCGAAGATCTTCTCGATTCGTTCGGCCAGCTTTTTGGTCCCGTTCGTGGTGGACTCTCCTACGCGGTGATTTTTGTCGGCGCCATTCTCGGCGCGATTACGGGCACTGTCGCCGCCTCCGTGATTGCCATGGGCGTGATTTCGATGACGCCGATGCTCAAATACGGCTATTCCGTCCGGCACACCATGGGCGTGATCGCCGCGTCAGGCACAATTACGCAGCTTATCCCGCCTTCGCTGGTGCTGGTCGTCCTGGCCGACCAGCTGGGGCGCTCCGTCGGTGACATGTATGCCGGCGCGTTCGGTCCAAGCATTCTCCAGGTGCTGCTGTTTTGCAGCTGGGTGCTGATCGTCAGCATCATCTGGCCGGAAAGTGTGCCCGCGCTCCCAAAGGAAGCCCGCACGCTTCAGGGCTGGCAGCTCTGGAAGCGCTGCATGCGTGGCATGATTCCATCGCTGGGCCTGATCTTCCTGGTGCTGGGCACGATTTTCATGGGGCTCGCAACACCGACCGAAGCCGGTGCAATGGGCGTGGTCGGGGCGATCGCGCTGGCGTGGTTCTACGGCAGCCTGACGTGGCCGCTGCTCTACGAGGGCATGGCATCAACGATGCGGATCACCGCCATGGTGGTCTACATCCTGATCGGCGCACGCGTGTTCAGCCTTGTGTTTCAAGGGGTCGGTGGCAAGGTCTGGATTGAAGACATGCTGACGTCCCTGCCGGGCGGAGTGATTGGCTTCCTGATCTTCGTCAACATTTTCATATTCGTTATCGCCTTCTTCCTGGATTTCTTTGAAATCGCCTTCATCATTATCCCGATGCTGGCGCCAGCGGCTGAAAAACTCGGCATCGACCTGATCTGGTTCGGCGTTCTTGTGTGCGCAAATATCCAAACGAGCTTTATGCATCCGCCTTTCGGGTTCGCGCTGTTTTACTTACGTGGCATAGCACCGAGAACGATCAAAACGTCGGACATTTATTGGGGTGCAATTCCCTGGATTGGAACCATGATCATCCTGGTCGGCATCCTCATTGCCTGGCCGAGGTCCGTCACCTATTGGACCGAAAGATCGACGAAGGTTGACCCCTCGAAGGTCAACATCGAGATCCAGATGCCGGAAATGCCACCGCTTAATTTCAAGTGAAATAAAAGAAAGCCCCGAAATCGCTTCGGGGCCTTCGCTTTTGGACTGCTGAAGTTCAGCCGCGCGCGCGAGCGCGTATCATGTAGCTGTCGTAGCTGTACTCCGCGACCTGCCACCACAGATATTGATCGTTGCGGAAGGCCAGCATGGCATCCAACACCTTCTTGAAATCGGCGTTGGTTGCGGCAACTTCATTGTGCAGTTCCGTAGCCGCCTTGTAGCAAGCGTCCATGATGGCCGGCGAGAAAGGCTTCAGTTGAGCCCCCCCGGCCACAAGCCGCTTCAGCGCCAAGGGATTCGCGGCGTCGTATTTTGCCATCGACCAGGTGTTGGCATAGTGCCCGGCGGCGATGAGCGCTGCTTGATAGGCCTTCGGCAGCGAATTCCACTTGTCGAGATTGATGAAGGCAAAAAGCATCGAGCCGCCCTCCCACCAACCCGGATAGTAGTAATGCGGCGCGATCTTGTAGAAGCCAAGCTTTTCATCGTCGTACGGGCCGACCCATTCGGCGCCGTCGATCGTTCCTTTTTCCAGAGCGGGGAAAATATCGCCGCCGCCGATCTGCTGCGGGACTACGCCCAGCTTCGACATAACCCTGCCGGGGAATCCGCCGATGCGGAATTTCAGCCCCTTGAGATCGTCGACCGTGTTGATCTCCTTGCGGAACCATCCCCCCATCTGGCAGCCGGTGTTGCCGGCCATCAAAGCGATGACATTGAACTTCTTGTAGAAGTTGTTCAGCAGGTCCAAGCCCCCGCCATGAATCATCCAAGCCTGATTCTGTCGTTGGTTGGGACCGAACGCGACCGAAGTGCCAAATGCGAAGGTGGGATCTTTTCCGAAATAATAATATGACGCGGAGTGGCCTATCTCGACCGTGCCGCTTGATGCCGCATCCAAGGCTTGCAATGCCGGCACAATTTCGCCTGCGGCAAAAACCTGAATTTGGAATTTGTTGTCGGTCGCTTCGGCCACGTTTTTGGCCATGATTTCGACAGCGCCATACAACGTGTCGAGGGACTTCGGCCAACTGCAAGTCATTCGCCATTTGAGCTCCGGCATCGACTGCGCAATTGCCGGTTTGGCAACGGCCGTCGCCGCAAGGCCAATGCCGGCCGCTTGCAGGAATTTCCGACGTTTCATTTCTCGTACCCTCCCTTTGTGTGCCTGGCGGGATGAGCCCCGCATCCCTTTGGGACGGCGCGGAACGGCTTTGAGCCGCATACCGCGCACCGGTCAAAGCCAGTTTGCACCGGTTCAGGCTGGGTTGGAAAGTGGGCGACCGCGCAGCGGGATTAGATAATGAGGGCCGGATATTCACCCGGCCCTCTCTCAACTTTAAGTGGGCGGACTCTAGCCGCGTACCCGCGAGCGGATCATGAACGAATCATAGGTGTACTCGGCGACCTGCCACCACAGATACTCGTCGTTGCGGAAGGCAACGATAGAATTCCAAACCTTTTTGTAGTCAGCATTGGTGGCAGATGTTTCCGCGTTCACCTCTTCGGACGCCTTCAGGCAGGCCTCCATGACTGAAGTAGAGAAAGGCCGAAGCTGCGTGCCGTTCGCAACCAAGCGTTTAAGCGCTTGTGGATTCTTGGCGTCATAGTCAGCCAGCTGCCGTGCGCCGCAGGCGCCAGCGGCCGCTTCGAGGATGGATTGATAGCCTTTCGGCAACTCGTTCCATTTCGCGAGATTGATGAGTATGTGGTTGGCGGTGCCGCCCTCCCACCAGCCAGGATAGTAGTAGTACTTCACGACCTTGTAGAAGCCGAGCTTCTCATCGTCGTAGGGCCCTACCCATTCGGCGGCATCGATCGTGCCTTTCTCCAGCGCCGGATAGATGTCGCCACCGGCGATCTGCTGCGCGACGACGCCGAGCTTGCCAAGCGTCTTACCGGCCCAGCCGCCGATGCGCATCTTGAGTCCCTTTAAATCACCCGGCTCCTTGATCTCCTTGTTGAACCAGCCGCCCATCTGCGCTCCGGTATTCCCGGACAGCAGGCACTTGGTATTGAACTTGGCGCCAAAGTCATCGATCAGCTTCTGTCCCTCGCCATGATAAAACCACGCCTGCTGCTGGCGCGCGTTGAGTCCGAATGGCGTAGCGCAGAATAGTGCCCAGGTCGGATCCTTGCCGATGTAGTAATAATTCGCCGTGTGGCCTGCTTCGACGGTGCCATTTTGTACGGCATCTAGGACTTGCAAACCCGGCACGATTTCGCCGGCGGCAAAGGTTTGAATCTGGAATTTCCCGTCAGTTGCCTCCGACACATATCTCGCGAAAAGGTCGCAGGTTCCGAACAATGTATCGAGCGATTTCGGCCAGCTAGCCGTCAACCGCCATTTCAAGGTCGGCGATGACTGCGCGATTGCCGGGGCGGCAATCGCGGTGGCGGCGGCGCCGGCCCCCATCGCAGTCAAAAATTGGCGTCGTTTCATTTGTTCCTCCATCTGGCGTTCGGGACGTTTCGTCTTCGCCCCGTCAGCGAATACGTCCGTCAGGAGCTAACAATGCTGCGGAGCCGCAGTGCGCACAAGATGCAAATTACGAAAAAAGCCTCGTCCTTTCGCGTTGGTCGAAACGCTGGATTTAAGCCTCAATGACGATCCTTGGCGCGGCTCGCCCTCCCGC
>JBKPLN010000390.1:0-7979 GCA_046731635.1 Pseudomonadota bacterium
AGAAGCGAGTCGCCTACGAGAATTGCTGTCGCCTCATCGAATGCCCTGTGGACGGTCGGGCGGCCTCGACGCAGATCATCGTCATCCATCGCCGGCAGATCATCGTGGACCAGCGAATAGCAGTGCACGAGTTCAAGCGCGGCTCCGGCCATCAGCGCGCCACGACGAGGGGCGTCGAATATGGAAGCCGTTTCAACGAGCAAAAACGGTCGCAAGCGCTTGCCACCGTCCAGCGCCGCATGGCGCATCGCCGCCGCAAGCCGCCCAGGCCGGGAAATTTCTCCTTTGAGCGGCCGGTCGTCGAGAAGCTGCTGGAGGACGGCTTCGATCTCGGCAGCGACCGAAGCGAGCCGGTTGGGAAATCCGGTAGTATCCTTGTTCATCAGCATTGTTTAGCGGTTGCGCACGATCTCGCAAAGTGGGCCGTCGATCAGCGGGCCGAATAGGTTAATGTTCATCCGTGGATCAATCAGGCAAAAAACGAGGAATTAGTCATGTCCTGAGGAGGACGTTGCGTATTGTCCTCCTTGCCCTCGTCGCGGTGCTGTTACTGCCCTATCTGATCACGCCGCTTTACTCGATCGTTGATCCCGTCTCGACGACCATGCTGTCACGACGGTTGAGCGGCCAGAGGGTGGAGCGTCAGTTCTTGCCGATCGCGCGCATCTCGCCTGCGCTGCCTGCTGTGGTCGTCATCGCCGAGGACGGACGCTTCTGCAGCCATCATGGAATCGACCTGACGGAAATCCGCGAAGCCATTGCCGAGGCCGACGATATCGACGAGATGCGCGGCGGGTCGACCATTACGCAGCAAGTCGCAAAAAACCTGTTCCTTTGGCAGGGCCGAAGCTACGTGCGCAAGGCACTGGAGTTCCCATTGGCGTTATGGATCGACCTGGTTTTGTCAAAGCGGCGAATAATGGAAATCTATCTCAACATCGCCGAATGGGGACCCAATGGCGAGTTTGGCGCAGAGGCCGGCGCCCGGCGTGCGTTCGGCAAATCGGCCCAAAGCCTTTCCTCCTATGAGGCGGCGTTGCTGGCGGCGGCCTTGCCCAATCCGACCAAGCGCAACGCGCGGCAGCCCGGACCGGGCCTGCGCCGTCTCGCAGGGCTTTATGTGGCCCGCTCGGCGCGCGCGCCGACAGCGGCTGCATGTCTGCGGCGAAGCCACTAGCCTTGCCGCGAGCCTTCATTTATAAGCCCGGCTTCAAATCGACATATCGCGCTTTTTCAGGAGTTAGTTCCATGGCTGTGCCGAAAAGAAAAACCTCACCGTCGCGCCGCGGGATGCGCCGTTCCGCCGATGCGCTCAAGCGGCCGGCCTACGTCGAGGACAAGGATTCAGGCGAATTGCGGCGTCCGCATCATATCGATCTGAAGACCGGGATGTACAAAGGCCGGCAGGTTTTGAAGCCGAAGTCCGAAGCCTGATCGAGCGACAGAAGGGTAGGCTGCGCCATGTTCATGCTCGGCTTTCCGCTTCTGCTGATTCCTTTCGCGATCTACAATATCATCGCCTTCCTGATGCCTGGCGTGACGTGGGCCGGCGTTGTTTCTACCGTCCATATGGTCTCGGGCGGGGATTGGACCATGTCGGCGGGCGAGTTGCTCGTTACGTTGGCTATCGTGCTGTTGTGCGGCGAAGTGATCAAATCGACGCGCATTGGTCTGCGCACGGTGGTCGACCATGCCCTGTCGCTGATCCTGTTCCTCGCCATGCTGATCGAATTCATACTGGTCAAGCAGGCCGCCACCGCGACCTTCTTCCTGCTGCTGACAATAAGCTTCGTCGATGTGCTCGGCGGTTTCGCGGTGACCTTACGCTCAGCGCAACGAGACCTTTCGGTCGAAGGCATCGAGCGCGTGTCGTCCTGATCAGTCCAAGTCCTCTTTTGCTATGAGCCGCGATTTCCAGCTCCCCGGTCGCTCGCCTGTGATTGCCTGCGAAGGCATGGCGGCAACGTCACATCCGCTTGCCACGCTTGCGGCGGTCGACGCATTGCGTGCGGGCGGCAGCGCAGCCGACGCGGCTGTGGCGGCCGTCGCGACCCTGTGCGTGGTTGAGCCGCATATGACCGGCATCGGCGGCGATTGTTTCTGCCTCGTGTCGCGGCCGGACAAGCCGGTCTGGGGCTACAACGGCTCCGGTCGGGCGGGAGCAAACGCGTCCGAGGAGCCGCTGCGGGCCAAGGGACTGATCGAGATCGGCACCTCTATCCACGCGGTCACCGTGCCGGGAGCCATCGATGCCTGGGAAGCTATCCTGAAAGCACACGGCCGTTTCGGCCTCGACCGCGCGCTTGCTCCCGCGATCAGATATGCCCAGGACGGATTTCCCGTGTCCGCCCGTGTCGCCTGGGATTGGCAGAGGCACGTCGGCAAGCTCAAGGCGGATCCCGGGGCCACCAGACATTATTTGTTCGGCGGCGGCGCCCCGCGTGAAGGTGATGTGATCCGCTTTCCGGCGCTCGCAGACACGCTGAAGCGAATAGCGGCGCATGGAGCACGCGCCTTCTATGAAGGCGAGATCGCCGAGGACATGGCGAAGACACTCGGCGCGCGGGGTTCGTTCCTCACGCTGGACGATTTCGCGCGCCACCGCGGCGATGTGGTAACTCCCATCTCGACCAATTACCGCGGGCTGGAGCTCGTCGAGATCCCGCCAAACGCGCAAGGGCTTACCGCGCTGGTGATGCTGAACATCCTTGAGAACTTCGACGTCGCTTCGCTTGATCCGCTTGGCGCCGATCGCTTCCATCTTGTGCTCGAAGCTGCTCGCCTGGGCTATGCCGTGCGCGACACTCACATCGCCGATGAGAAGCATATGCGAATGTCGGCGGCAGACTTGCTCGAAAAACGGTTCGCCAAAAAGCTTGCATCGCTCATTGACATGAAGAAGCGCGTGAAGTTGCCCGGCGCGCCGACGCCCGGCAACGATACGGTCTACTTGACCGTCGTCGACCGCGACCGGATGGCCGTGTCGTTTATCAACTCGCTCTATTCGAGCTTCGGAATCGGGATTTGCACCGAGAAGACGGGGATTATGCTGACCAACCGGGGTGCCTGCTTCACGCTTGAGCCCGGACATCCCAACGTGTTTGGCCCGAACAAGCGGCCCATGCACACCATCATTCCTGCGCTCGCAATGCGAAATGGTCGCTGCGACATGAGCTTTGGCGTGATGGGCGCACACTATCAGCCCATGGGCCACGTGCAGATAATCCTCAACATGCTCGACTATGGCATGGACGTGCAGCAGGCGATTGATGCCCCACGCATTTTCTTTGAAGGCGAGAAGACCGACGTCGAGCGCGGCACGCCGGCGGCGACGATCGATGGGCTGAGGGCTCGGGGACATAATGTCGTGACGGCGAGCACGCCGTGGGGAGGGGCGCAAACCATCAAGATCGACTGGGATCGCGGCGTGCTGATCGGGGGCTCAGAGCCGCGCAAGGATGGCTGCGCGCTGGGTTACTGAACACGTTTGAGCGCGGCGGTAGCGCGATAGGCGGCTGACGCTATGCCCGGGTCGGCGCGACGGAGTTGGCGCGTCTGCGGATGCTGGTCCTTTGCTGCAACCAGCTGAGCAATGAAAGCGGCATGCTGACGGCCCGCGGTGCGCTGCGCGCACTGTGTCGTGCGCGCGAGCGCAATCAGCGCGCGATTTTCGAAATCCGCCTCCGATCGCCCGCTCAAACCCGACGGGACATCGGCAGCTGTATCGATCGCCTCAGGGCGCACCGCAGTACCGTTTCACATCAGGATATCGCGACGTCGTTCGCAATTAGCGGGCAAGTGTTTGCGCGACACCGCCCTGAAAGTTGAAAGGTACACGCTTCAAAATGGTGGAGTGCGAGATTTGCGACGCGTGGTTAAGGCGGCGCAGGTGGCCTTGCGATTCAAGGGGATAGGATTGTGACCAGGGCGGATTAATGCCGACCTTTTTACCCAACGACAGCGGCAGTACGGTCGACGCCTCTATTCTTTTTCGCCGAGCTTATCCAAACGCTTTTGCATTTCGTCGAGCTGCCGCTTGAGGTCCTCCATTTCGCTGTTGGAGCTTTGCGGCTTTTCTGGCGGCTTCACCTGACCGCGTGCAAACGGTGCGAACATGGCGAAGGTTTTCTCGAACATTTCCATATTCCGACGCACCTGGTCCTCAAGCGGGCCAAAGGCGCCGACGCCGAAGGCTTGCGCCATCTGCTCGCGGAATTTGCCCTGTTCTCTGGAGAGCGATTCAATGGAGGCTTCCAAAAAGCGAGGGACCAGCATCTGCATGCTGTCGCCGTAGAAACGGATCAACTGCCGCAGAAAGGTAATTGGCAGCAGGCTTTGGCCTTCCTTGTTCTCCTGTTCGAAAATTATCTGCGCCAGCACCGAGCGCGTGATGTCCTCGCCCGTCTTCGCATCGTAGACGATAAAATCCTCGCCGTTCTTGACCATCGTCGCGAGGTCTTCAAGCGTGACGTAGGTGCTGGTGCCGGTATTGTAGAGCCGCCGGTTTGCGTACTTTTTGATTGTAACCGGCTCTTTTTTTTCCTCTGCCATGTGGACCACACGTTTCCCCTGCCCAGGGTTTAAGCATAGCCAATTTCCGCTTCTGTGGGCCACCGTTTTGTGGCAACGCGGCACGGTCGGCGAGGGGATGGCGTCCCTTGCGGAAAGACCTGAAAAGCGCCAATTGTCGCGAATATTCCAAAGGCAGGTTGGGTTGACAGACCGACAGGCCCCGCCAAGGATGCGGCAGTGCCAAAAAACCGCTTCTTGCCCCAGAACTCGACGTAACAGGAGTTTCAGATGAAAGACGACATCGTCATCGTGAGTGCCGCCCGCACCCCAGTCGGCGCTTTCAACGGGGCATTCGCGAACCTGCCGGCCCACGACCTCGGAAAGGTCGCGATCAAGGCCGCTATCGAACGCGCAGGCGTTGAAGGCGAGCGCGTCAGCGAAGTGATCCTTGGACAGATCCTGACCGCCGGTCAGGGCCAGAATCCGGCGCGGCAAGCATCGATCGCAGCCGCGATTCCGGTGGAAACACCCGCGTGGGGCGTCAATCAGCTATGCGGTTCCGGCCTGCGGGCGGTCGCGCTCGGCTACCAGGCGATCCTGAACGGCGACAGCGAGATTGTTGTTGCCGGCGGCCAGGAGTCGATGAGCATGGCGCCGCACTGCCAGCACCTGCGCCAGGGCGTGAAGATGGGCGCGTTCGAAATGATCGACACCATGATCAAGGACGGCTTGTGGGACGCCTTCAACGGCTACCACATGGGAACCACGGCGGAAAACGTCGCGAAACAATGGCAGATCACGCGTCAGCAGCAGGATGAATTCGCCGTCGCCTCGCAGAACAAGGCAGAAGCGGCCCAGAAAGCCGGCCGGTTCAAGGATGAGATTACGCCGGTCACTATAAAATCGCGTAAAGGCGATGTGGTGGTGGACGCCGACGAATATCCGAAGCCGGGCGTAACGATGGACTCGATCGCGAAGCTGCGCCCTGCGTTCGACAAGGAAGGAACCGTGACGGCGGCCAACGCATCCGGAATCAACGACGGCGCCGCCGCACTGGTGCTGATGAAGGCGAGCGAGGCGGCCAAGCTGGGGAAAACCCCGCTTGCTCGCATCGTGTCGTGGGCGCAGGCCGGCGTCGACCCCGCCATCATGGGAACAGGACCTATTCCGGCGTCCCGCGCCGCGCTCAAGAAAGCCGGCTGGAAGAAAGAAGACCTCGACCTGGTGGAAGCCAACGAAGCTTTTGCCGCGCAAGCCTGCGCAGTGAACAAGGATCTTGGCTGGGATACCGCAAAGGTCAACGTCAATGGCGGCGCAATCGCGATCGGCCACCCGATCGGCGCTTCGGGAGCGCGGGTGCTGGTCACGCTGCTTTACGAGATGCAAAAGCGGAATGCGAAGAAGGGCCTTGCAACTCTATGCATCGGTGGCGGGATGGGCATCGCGATGTGCGTCGAGCGGTAGTCTATTCTGCCGGTTGCAGCCTTGATTTAAGTCATGGCCGGGCTTGTCCCGGCCATGATGTTTTAAGAAGATAGCCCAGAGGGAAAACAGTCATGGCGCGCGTTGCATTGGTCACTGGTGGAACCCGTGGAATCGGGGCGTCAATCTCGAAAGCGCTGAAAGCGGCCGGCTACAAGGTTGCAGCCAACTATGGCGGCAATGACGAGGCCGCTCAGAAGTTCAAGGCTGAGACCGGCATCCCGGTATTCAAATGGGATGTATCGTCCTACGAGGCTTGCGCTGAGGGCATAAAAAAGGTCGAAGCTGAACTTGGTCCGGTCGAGGTGCTTGTTAACAATGCCGGCATCACGCGCGACACCATGTTTCACCGCATGAAGCCCGAGCAATGGACGGCGGTGATAAACACAAATCTCGGTTCGCTGTTCAACATGTGCCGCCCTCTCATCGAGGGCATGCGTGAGCGCAAGTTTGGCCGCATTGTCAACATCTCCTCGATCAATGGCCAGAAGGGGCAGGCGGGCCAGACCAATTATTCTGCCGCCAAGGCAGGCGAACTTGGCTTCACCAAAGCGCTTGCGCAGGAAGGGGCTCGCTCCGGCATTACGGTGAATGCGATTTGTCCGGGATACATCAACACCGAAATGGTGCAGGCTGTGCCGAAAGATGTGCTGGAGAAATCCATACTGCCGCAGATTCCAATTGGTCGCCTGGGCGAGCCGGAGGAGATCGCTCGTTGCGTCGTGTTCCTTGCCTCCGATGAGGCCGGGCTGATCACCGGCGCGACACTGTCCGCGAACGGCGGACAGCATTTCATCTAGGTGCCGACAAGTCTCATGAAGGCGATTGGGGTCGGACTGGCAGTCGCCGTTCTTTTGGTTGTCTCGCCCATTCGACCGTTGTTCGCGCAGGACATCGATGCGCGGTGCAAGGATGTTTACGACAAGGTCGCGTGCGGATGCGCACTGCAAAATGGCGGACGCGTCATTCCTCCACCGGTTGGCGTGAAGCGCGAAGGTCTGAAGTTGCGCCCGCGTGAAGGATCGACTCAGACGCTCGATGGGGGCCAGGTCGCATTTCCAAAGTATTTCAGGAGAGACGGGTTCAAGGTGCACAAAAGCCATGCGCTCGAGGGCTACATGGCATGCATGCGCACCAATGGCCGCAAGTAGTGCCAGCGAGATTGTTGGGATAAACGCACTTCCTCTCAACCGTCATGCCCCGCCTTGTGCCGGGCACCCACGACTTTCTGACCTCAAGCAAAGTTAGGACGTGGATGGCCGGACAAGCCCGACCATGACGAAGGCATTCTCCCTATTTGCGCTGCGGCGACCAGCCGGCAGGCGCCAGCTCAAAACCATCGAAAGAAAAACCGGGCGCGACCGTGCAACCGACGAGCGTCCATTCGCCAAGGCTCTCCGCTGCCTGCCAGGCACGTGCGGGGACAGTTACCTGCGGCACTTCGCCTGCACCGACGTCGCCGCCCAGACGAAAAATCTCTTCCTTGGAGCCGTCGACTAACGACAGCCTGAGCGCGGCGCCGGCGTGATAGTGCCAGATCTCGACCGCATCGATGCGGTGCCAGTGGGACCGTTCGCCTTTGGCAAGCAGGAACAGAATTGCGGTTGAAGCGGGCCGGCCTTCCATCAGTCGCGAGTCACGAAAAGTTTCACGATAGTGACCGCCCTCCGGGTGCGGCTTGAGGTCAAGCGCCTGGATCATCTCGACGGCGGTCAGCATTCGCGTGCGCGCTAGAATCTGTTCTTGCGTGCCCGAATCTCGGCAAACACCTCGGCGGCTGGCTTCCCAGCCATGCCGATGCCGGCGGCGATCTCTGCGCGATCCGCGCGCAAGAACGGGTTGGCCAGCTTCTCCTCGCCGATGGTGACCGGGATTGTCGGCTCGCTCTGCGCAACCTGCTGCTTTGCCTGAGCCTCGCGCGCGGCCAGCGCCTTGTTGCCAGGCTCTATGGTGCGCGCAAACTTGATGTTTGCAAGGGTGTATTC
>JBKPLN010000391.1:0-3530 GCA_046731635.1 Pseudomonadota bacterium
CATGATGGGTGTGGGCGTGCCGGCGACAAAGGCGTTGAGCCCGGCCGCTCCGCCGTATTTCGCGGCCGCTCCGGTCAAGTCGGGCCCAAGCTGCCCACCGCCCAGGGCCCCGATGCCGCCGACGCTATGACAGGCCATGCACGGCGGCCCGCCGTTTTGAAAGCCAACCACGCCGGTGAACAACTCTTTGCCGGTCTCAGGGCTGCCCTGGACGGGCGCGCTCGCGGCCTGACCCGCAGCTGCCGGCGCAGCGGGCTGCGCCGCTGCAGTTTCCAGATACGCGAGGACGGCGGTGACGTCGGAGGTGCTGAGCCCCTGGTTGGGCATCGGCACATCCCGAAACTGGCGCAGCAACTCGGTGGCAATCGGGTCTTTCTTGGCAAGCATTGCATCTGGTGCTGCGATCCATTGCTCTAGCCATGCGCGCGGACGCGTCGCGGTGACGCCCTTCAGGTCGGGGCCAACGAGAGGGCCCTTGCCTATGGTGTGACAGGCGGTGCATTTTTCCTGGAATATTTTGTTGCCCGCCTCCGCATCGGCGTTCGCCACGGCTGGCGCCCATATGCCTGCAATCATCGCGAGCGCAACAATAAACACCCATTGCCCGGTCGAGGTGAGCTTCTCGTTCGTCATCTGCCTGTCCTCAGAGAGATCGAGATCGGCCGTATCAAAGATTGATATCAGCCATATGTTAAAGCGTAGGCCAATAGTCAGAAAACCGCAAGGGCGCCGACCGCGAGACGATGGCCGAGCTTGAGGCCCGGCGGCTCCTGTGGCAAACCGCCGCTTGCCAATCCGGTTGCGCCATTGCCCTGACACGCCGACCCTCCAAAAGTCGGCAATCCAGGAATCACATTCCAACGTGGAACCCTCAATCATGTACCTGAGTCATTCGTCCACACGGCCTAGGAGAACATAATGGCTAAGACGCAGTTGCCCGCGTTCATGCAGGAGCATGCGCGTCTTGGCAGGCTTGATGTTGGCGACTTAGAAATGCCGCGACTGAAACTGCTTCAGGCATCGTCGCCCGAGCTTACTGAATTCAACAACGCCAAGCAGGGCGAGTTTTGGCACAGCCTGATCGATGAATCGTTCGGATCGACTGTTCGCATTTGCCCAATTTACATCGACTGGCGCTTTATTCTGTGGCGTCCGCGGGAAGCGGGCGGCGGCATTCTTGCTCGAGCCGACGACGCCAAGCATTGGACGCCCGCCGATACCGAGTTTACGATTAAGCTCAAGAGCGGCCACGAAGTGAAGTGGCGGACTGCCCGCACGGTGGCGGCATCCGGTCTTCACAGACGGGGCAGTTACAATCCCAGCGATCCTAATTCTCCGCCTGCTGCTACGCGCATGTATTCGATCGTATGTTCATTTCCGGATCGGCAAAATTTGCCGCCCGCGGTGGTGACATTGCAGCGGGCGGCCATCAAGGCGGCAACCAAGTTGATCGGTATATTGAAGGTCCAGCGTGCCCCCTCCTTTGGCGTGATTTTTGAAATGGCCTCATTTAAAGACAAGTCGCCATCCGGCGAGTTTTATAATTACGCCCTTGAGATGGTCGGGACAGTGGAGGACAAACCTTTCTATGAGGAGAATTTTGCGCAATACCGCTTTTTCATGGAGCACGGCCTCAAAGTGAAAGACCTGGAAGGTGCGCAAGAGGATGAGGCCAGTAGCGCTGAGGAGAAGTTTTGATGTTCTTAATCGCTTTCACTGGATCTAGTACCGAGCGACGTCAGCTGTCCGCCGTGAAGAAGGAACGCGATCAGGAATACGAGGTCCAAGTCGATCTCAATCGCAAGCCTTCAAAAGGTCCAGCCCAAACCAAAAAATATCCAGCAGTTCTCAGACTTGACCCCAGATGGTGGTTGCATACATCCTAGTGAAGCCGATGGACAACGTGCAGGCATTCGAATTCGACGGCGCAGCCGCCAAGCGGGGGCTGATCGATCCCTTTGGCCGCGCCATTTCCTATCTGCGCGTCTCGGTTACGGACCGGTGCGATTTGCGCTGCGTCTATTGCATGGCGGAAAACATGTCGTTTCTGCCCAAGTCGGAAATCCTGAGCTTGGAAGAACTCGACCGGCTGTGCTCGGCCTTTATTGCGCGCGGCGTACGCAAGCTTCGCCTCACCGGCGGCGAGCCCTTGGTGCGGCGTGGCATCATGACGCTTGTGGATTCGCTGTCGCGGCACCTGCGCTCCGGGCAGCTCGATGAACTGACTTTGACCACCAATGGCTCGCAGCTGGAAAAATATGCCCGCGATCTGCGCGCCACCGGCATCCGCCGGATCAATGTTTCGCTCGACACGTTGGATGCCGAGAAATTTCACGCCATCACGCGCTGGGGCGCGCTCGATAAGGTGCTTGCCGGCATCGAGGCCGCCCAGTCGGCCGGGCTTAAGATCAAGATCAACGCCGTGGCGCTCAAGGGCGTCAATGAAGACGAGTTTCCAGAGCTGCTCGAATGGGCTCATGGTCGCGGCATGGATTTGACCCTGATCGAAGTGATGCCGCTCGGCGAAATCGGCGAAGGCCGGCTCGACCAATATCTGCCGCTGTCGCTCGTGCGCGCGCGGCTCGCCGAGCGCTACCGGCTCGACGACATCGACTACCGGACCGGCGGACCGGCGCGCTATGTGCGCGTTGCGCAAACCGGCGGCCGGCTCGGGTTCATCACTCCGCTGACGCATAATTTCTGCGAATCCTGCAATCGCGTACGGGTGACCTGCACCGGCACGCTCTATATGTGTCTCGGCCAGCAAGACGCGGCCGATCTGTGCAAACCATTGCGCGCCTCAGAAGCCAACGACCTGCTCTTTGCTGCGATTGACGAGGCGATCGGCCGCAAGCCCAAGGGCCACGACTTCATCATCGATCGCCGCCACCAGCGTCCCGCCGTCGCCCGCCACATGAGCGTGACTGGCGGATAGTCGACTGGCTTCCGCGGGAATTCAAACCCTCTCCCACATCGCCCGACGCACCGCGGGCGTGGCAGTTTCTTGCACAAGTCGCTTGGTGAGATCGTGAACAGTGGACTCGAACCGATCATCGTCGGTTCACCGTCCATGATCAGATGGCTGCTCCGAGCGGAATTGTTCGGTCACGCTCGACAAAACCTTCGTGCAGCTGGCGTTGCTGGCGCTCCACATTTGCCGCGAGCAACACATTGTCCGCCTCCAGTTGTCGCAGTCGTCGGATATCAGCGCGGTTGGCTGTCCCAACAACATGGGAGAGCATGTGAACGCCAGCGAAGATCCGCCGGGGTCGTCGCCGGATGTGTAAGGGCCGCCCAATATGCACCGGGAATGTCACCTTAGTTTACTTCAGAAGACCGGCGGCTTGCTTGACGCGAGCGTCGGCGCCAGCATCCTCGAAGGGCTCGATGAGATATCGACCGTCAACCGCCTGAAGCTGCCGGCGCCGCTTACCCCAGTCGGTCGCCTGCACCAACGGAACCTCGTATCGCGTCGCAGGTTGGATTGACGAGAACGTCGATGCGGTGGTAGCATAAAGTGACTCTTGGTC
>JBKPLN010000392.1:0-25220 GCA_046731635.1 Pseudomonadota bacterium
ATCTTTGAGGAGCTACGAACAGGAGCGCGAAGGAAGTCAGATTCTCTGCCGGAGGCGCGGGAGAAAATGCTGCGCGGCATCGATATTCTCGCCAATGCAGTGAGAGTGACGCTCGGCCCGAAGGGCCGCAACGTCGTGCTCGACAAGTCGTTCGGCGCTCCGCGCATTACCAAGGACGGTGTGACGGTCGCCAAGGAAATTGAGCTGGAAGACAAGTTCGAAAACATGGGCGCGCAGATGGTGCGCGAGGTCGCATCCAAGACCTCGGACATCGCCGGCGACGGCACCACCACTGCCACAGTTCTCGCGGCAGCGATCGTCAAGGAAGGTTCCAAGGCGGTTGCGGCGGGCATGAATCCGATGGATCTCAAGCGCGGTGTCGATCTCGCCGTCGATGCTGTGGTCGAGCATCTGAAGACCAACTCGAAGAAAGTTACCTCGAACGAAGAGATCGCCCAGGTCGGCACCATCTCCGCCAACGGCGATACCGAGATCGGCAACTTCCTTGCCAAGGCCATGCAGAAGGTCGGCAACGAGGGCGTGATCACGGTCGAAGAGGCGAAGTCTCTCGAGACCGAGCTCGACGTGGTCGAGGGCATGCAGTTCGACCGTGGCTACATCTCCCCCTACTTCATCACCAACGCCGACAAGATGCGGACGGAGATGGAGGACCCCTACATCCTCATTTACGAGAAGAAGCTGTCGGGCCTGCAGGAGCTGCTGCCGCTGCTTGAGTCAGTGGTGCAGACCGGCAAGCCGCTGCTCATCATTGCCGAGGATGTCGAGGGCGAGGCGCTTGCCACGCTCGTCGTCAACAAGCTGCGCGGCGGCCTCAAGGTCGCGGCAGTCAAGGCACCCGGGTTCGGCGATCGCCGCAAGGCCATGCTGCAGGACATCGCCGTCCTGACCGGCGGGCAGGCGATCAGTGAAGATCTCGGCATCAAGCTCGAGAACGTCACGATCTCCATGCTCGGCCGCGCCAAGAAGGTGATGATCGACAAGGAGAACACGACGATCGTCAACGGTGCAGGCAAGAAAGCCGACATCGAGGCGCGCGTTGCCCAGATCAAGGCGCAGATCGAGGAGACGACCTCCGACTACGATCGCGAGAAGCTGCAGGAGCGGCTTGCCAAGCTCGCGGGCGGCGTTGCGGTGATCCGCGTCGGTGGCGCCACCGAGGTCGAGGTGAAGGAGCGCAAGGATCGCGTCGATGATGCGATGCACGCGACCCGCGCTGCGGTCGAGGAAGGCATCCTGCCGGGCGGCGGCGTCGCACTGCTCCGTGCAGTCGACGGACTCAAGCGTCTTCGCCCCGAAAACGAGGATCAGCGGCACGGTGTCGAAATCGTCCGCAAGGCGCTGCAGACCCCTGCGCGCCAGATCGCGGTCAACGCCGGCGCCGATGGCTCGGTCGTGGTCGGCAAGATCATGGAGAAGGACCAGTACTCGTACGGCTACGACGCGCAGACCGGAGAGTACGGGAACCTGGTAACCAAGGGCATCATCGACCCGACCAAGGTCGTACGCACGGCCCTGCAGGACGCGGCTTCGATCGCCGGCCTGCTGATCACCACGGAAGCCATGGTCGCCGAAGTGCCGAAGAAGAAAGAGGCGATGCCCGCCATGCCTCCGGGCGGCGGCATGGACTTCTAAGCTCGGCGAGCTCAACGCGAAATGCAAAGGCCCGGGAGGAAAATCCCGGGCCTTTTGCCTTTCTACCGCATGACAATGGAAGCCCAAAAAAGTAACGACCACATACGAAAAGGCGCGCGTTCATCCGGCGTCGCCTCCTCGCTAGTGGCCGTCGTGGCGACAAACTAATACGCATCGCCACTTGCAAACCATTTATACGCCTGACATGACGTCAGCATGACAAAGCGGCAAGGCAATATATACGCCGGGATAGGAGGCTGGACCTATGAGCCCTGGCGCGGCGTCTTCTATCCCAAAGGGCTGCCGCATGCGCGCGAGCTCGAGTACGCCGGCGAGCACCTGACCTCGATCGAGATCAACGGTACCTTCTACCGCACCCAGAGTCCGGCGACCTTTCGCAAATGGGCTTCCGAAGTGCCCGAACGATTTGTTTTTTCGGTAAAGGGTCCCCGCTACGCGGTGAACCGCCGCGCGCTCAAGGAAGCCGGTGACTCGATCAAGCATTTCCTGAACTCCGGGGTGACGGAGCTCGGCACCCGCCTCGGTCCCCTGCTCTGGCAATTCGCGCCGTTCAAGAAATTCGACGAAGCAGATTTTGGCGGCTTTCTGGAATTGCTGCCGAAGACATTCGGTGGACATGCGCTGCGTCACGTGGTGGAGGTGCGGCACGATAGTTTCAAAACACCGGCCTTTATTGCGCTGCTTCGGCAATTCGAAATGCCGGTGGTCTTTGCCGAGCACGAAACCTATCCGACCATTGCCGACGTCACCGGAGACTTTGTTTACGCGCGGTTGCAAAAGGGCGATGAGAAACTCAAGGATGGCTACCCGCCGAAGGCGCTCGATGCCTGGGCCCCTCGCGCCAAAACCTGGTCGCAAGGCGGAGAGCCGAAGGATCTGCCGCGCGTTGCAAAGGAAAGCGCAAAGAAGAAGCCGCGCGATGTTTTTATGTATTTCATACACGAGGCCAAGGTGCGTGCGCCGGCTGCCGCCATGGCGCTGATCGAACGATTAGGCAAATGAGGGTCCTCCGCTCATTCCCGCGCAAGCGGGAATCCAGGGCGATTGATCTGGGTCCCCGCTTCCGCGGGGGCGAACGGATACGGCAGATGTGATTGGATGATTGAAATGAAAATCAAAATGACAACAAAAAAGAGAGAAGCAAAAACCCGTCCTCTGTTCACAATTGGATACGAGCAGGCAAAGCCCGCCGTGGTCCTCAACGAGCTCAAGCGCGCAAAGATTGAGTTGCTGGTTGATACGCGGGCGGTTGCCGCCTCGCGCCGGCCGGGCTTTTCCAAGCGTCAGCTCGCAGCCTCGGTTGGGGAAGCCGGAATAGACTATATCCATCTGCAGAAGCTCGGGACGCCGGCTGAAGGCCGCGCGGCAGCGCGTGGCGGCGACACCGACGCCCTGTGGCGTATCTACGACAAGCACATCCGGAAGCCTGAAGCGCAGCAAGAACTCGGCGAGCTGATCGCGCTGATCAAGTCAGGCAAGCGCATCGCATTGCTTTGCTACTGTCGTGACCCGAAAACCTGTCACCGCAGCCGCATCGTTGCGAATGTCATAAAACGAACGTCGGTCAAGGTCGCCGATCTCGTGCCGCCCCTGTTTTGATCATTCGGCGGGCTGGGGGGACCGCTGCTTGCTTTCGACGCTGATGATCATCGCAACCAGCGCCAGCGTGGCGAGGAAGAGCAGGAGCGCGATGACGGCGTTGACGCCCAGGACAAGCGCGAATCCGCCGCTCTCGTGCAAGATCGAAATCATGCCGATGGCGGCGCCGGCGCTGATGAACAGCAGGAAGTAGCGCACGGCGTAAACTCGCCCGCGCCATGCATCGGCCGTGTAGCGAGCCATGATCATGTCGTTCACGGTGACCTGGCCGTAGATCGCGGCGACCGCGATCGCGAGTGCGATCAGAAGAGCGGTGCCGCTGGCATAGGCGGCCCACAAGTTGCCAAGGAAACCGAGCCCCGTCACCGCAGCGAATATCACGTGGGGCGGAACCCATTCGACCAGACGGCCAACTGTCAGTTGCGCCAGCGCTCCACATATGAGCACACCTGTCGCAATGGTGCCGACGAGTACCAATGGCAACGCGCTCGAAAGACGCTCATCGACGATCTTCGGCAAGGCAATGGTCAGCACATTGAACGTCAGCCCGGCGCTTAGCGCGATCACGATAAAGAGCCCGAACAACAGCACGGCAAGCCGCGGCGTAAGCGGGACTGCCGGTCTGGACTCGCGGGTCTTGGTATGGTGGCGATCGTCCGGCGTGACCCAGAGGTAAAAGATTCCAGTGGCTACCAGAACCGCAGCCGGCGCGAAGAACGCCGCGCGCCATCCAAACCACGTGGCAAGTGCGGCACTGATGCCGGCGGCGAGCGATACACCGAGGTTGCCGCACACACCATTGAAAGCAAGCGTTCGCCCGCGCGCGTTGGAGGCCTCGATCAGCATCGCCATGCCGACCGGATGATAGATTGAGGCGAACATGCCCAAGGCGAACATCGCCAGCGCCAATGCTGCGAGATTGGGGGCGAGGCCCGCGGCCGCGAGCGACAGCCCGCAGCCGATATAGAAGGCCGCCATCATGTTGCGTCGGCTCCAGCGATCCGCGAGCCAGCCCGCCGGCAGCGAGAACAGGCCAAAGGCAACGAAGGCCGTGCTCGATAGCGCGATCAACTCGCTATAGGGTCGCCGATAGACGACCTCCAGCCCGATAACCACGGTCGGGTAGATCAGCAGCACAAAATGATCAAGCGCGTGCGCCCAATTCAGAAAGGCAATTGAGCGCTTGCGGTCCTCGGCACTTTCAGTGGCAGCAGTCATCTAATTTCCATTCAGTATTGCGACTCTAGTGGATGCATATACCCATTGAGCGCGATTGTCCCGGTCGGCTGGCGCAACCCTCCCCCGCTCGGGGGACGCTATAGCGCGCAAGTTGTGCAATCGTCTGCTTGCAATTTAGTAGCGTTGTCCGAGCCCGGGTACCTGGATGCGTTCCAGACGGCGCGTATACGCGACGGCGATCGCCGTCGCGACGTTTGTTTTTTGCCTGGGCACGGTAACTGGCCGAGCACGAGATGGTGACGACGAGGACGCACGCATCATGCTGTTCTCCGGACGCGATCTCTGGCGCCACGGCGGCTTTGTCCATGGCGGATTTGTAGTTGCTCCAAGCGGCTTTGATCAGGACGGACTCCTTCTGAAACTTCTGCTTTCGGGCGGCATCTATGGGTACAGAGCGAGCGACCTTGGAGATCGGCATGTCATCGGCGTCGGAGTGCTGTCCCAGGTATTGCCGGGTTGGCGGATCAAACGCGGCAATGCCGAATTCAATGTTTTCTTCGGACCCGAATTGCAGAAGCACTATCTCTTCCCAGACGATCCATCAAACCGGCTGCGCGGCAGCTCAATCGGCCTGCGGATCGCGGTAGAACTCTGGCACGAACCGACGCCGCAAACGATGCTTGCGGCCGATGTCTCGCTGTCATCGATTGCAACCGGAAATTCGGCGCGCGTGGCCTACGGCTGGCGCATTCTCAACGACCTGATGGGCGGAATCTATGTCGGTCCGGAAACGCAATATTTCGGCTCACAAGGCTACCGGAATTTGCGCGTTGGCGCGCACATCACAAGCATGAAGGCCGAAGACACCGAATGGTCCGCCGCGACAGGCTGGGCGTGGGACTCGCAGGCTCGCGCCAGCCCCTACGTGCGTATCAACGTTCTAAAACGGCTGTGACCTAATCGAGCGTGCGTCGGAACCTGGTGACCGCAATGGTCATCGCCACCAGCATCAGAACAAACATCGCGATCGCGTCGTAGCGAAGATCGGACAGATTCGAGCCCTTGAGCATGATCGAACGCACGATGCGGATAAAATGCGTCAACGGCAATGCCTCCCCGATATATTGGGCCCAGACCGGCATGCCGGCGAATGGAAACATAAATCCTGACAGCAAAATGTTTGGCAGGAAGAACATCATCGACATTTGCATCGCTTGCAATTGATTTTGGGCAATCGTCGAGAAAGTGTAGCCAATCGACAGGTTGGTGGCGATGAATAATGTGCTGAGAAGCGCCAGCATCGCCAAATTACCGAGGATCGGAACCCCAAACAGCAGGACGCCGATGGAAATGATCATGCTCGCCTGCACCACGCCGACAAACACATAGGGAATGATCTTGCCGAGCATGATCTCAACCGGCGTGATCGGCATGGACAGCAGATTTTCCATGGTCCCGCGCTCGATCTCACGCGTCACGGAAAGCGCGGTGAAAATCAGCATGGTCATCGTGAGGATGGTGCCTACCAGGCCCGGCACGATGTTGAGCTGGGTAAGCGCCGCGGGATTGTAGCGGGCATGAGTGCGGATTTCGAACGGCATCTCGGGGCGGTTAGGCACATCCCGATCATGCGATAGCGAAGTTTGAAGAACCTCGCTCAGGGCGCTCAGCGCCGTTCCCGAGGCGACGGGATCGGTGGCATCCGCGATAACCAGCATGGCCGGCTTGTCGCCCCGGCGCACCGAGCGTTCGAAATTCGCCGGGAATTCGATCGCGAACAGCACGGCGCCGGACGCGAGCAACTGGTCGACCTCGCCTTCGCTGCGCGGCAGATGGGTGACCCTGAAATATTTGGTATTTTCCAGCGCGGCCAGGATGGAGCGTGACAGATCGCTGCTTTCCTGCATCAGCACGGCCGTCGGCAAGTTGCGCGGGGTCGTGTTGATGGCGTAGCCGAACAACAAGAGCTGTACCAGCGGGATCATGATGATCATGGCAAATGAGACCCGATCGCGCTTGAGCTGGATAAACTCCTTAACAAGCATGGCCCAGGTCTTGCGCCAGAAGCCCTCGCCGGGAAGCCGACGCGCCTCTTGTGCGGGCGGAAGCAAATGCGTCATTGGAAATTGTCCCGCGCTTTGCTCATCAGGTCGATGAATACGTCTTCGAGAGACGGCTCGGATCGCTTCCAATCCAGGCCCTTGCGTTGTTTGTAGGGTGCAATGGCAGCTTCCAGTGCGTCGGCATCGCGGCCGGACACATGCAGGCTGGTGCCGAAAGGCGCGACCATGTCTATGCCCGGCTTGCCGGTGAGTTCGTCGGTCAGATCAGCGAGACCCTCGCCATTTGCTGAACCCACCACGTAAGTTGTGAGATGAGATGACGCGATCACCTCGTCGACTGTCCCGCGAGCGAGCAACTCGCCAAAGGCGATGTAGGCGATCTCATGACACCGCTCGGCTTCATCCATGTAATGCGTGGACACAAGCACCGTCAGTCCGTCGGCCGCGAGCGCGTGAATTTCGTTCCAAAACTCCCGTCTTGCCTTCGGATCGACCCCGGCGGTGGGCTCGTCGAGGAGCAGCAGTTGCGGGCTTGGCAGCGTGCAGGCGCCAAGTGCCAACCGTTGCTTCCACCCACCCGAGAGTTCAGCCGCAAGCTGCTCTTCGCGCCCTGTGAGACCAAGCCGCTCGATCGCACCGCGTGCGGCGGCAACCGGCTGATCGATGCCATAGACCCGGCCGATGAATTCAAGATTCTCGCGCACCGAGAGATCCTGATAGAGGCTGAAGCGCTGCGTCATGTAGCCAACGTGACGCTTGATCTTGTCGGTTTCCGTTCGGATGTCGTAACCGAGGCACGTTCCGGTGCCGGCGTCCGGCGTCAACAGGCCGCACAGCATGCGGATGGTGGTTGTTTTTCCGGAACCGTTGGGGCCGAGAAAACCGTAAATCGTGCCGCGCTTGACCTGCATGGACAGGTTCCGCACGACGGCACGACCGTCGAACTTCTTGGTCAGACCATGGACATCGATGACGACATCGTGCGCATTCATTTGCGCGGCTCTTGCGACAAGGTGACCGTGACAGGCTGGCCCACGCGAAACTTCTCGGGCCTCTCCGGTCGTGCCTCGATCAGGAACACCAGCTTGGCACGTTCCTCCAGACTGTAGATAACGGGCGGCGTGAACTCGGCGCTCCGCGAGATGAAGCTCACCTTCGCTGTCAGGCCTTTCTCGCATCCATCGCAGGTGACACCCACCACATCGCCGTATTTGATTTCGGGCAATATCGCCTGCGGCGCAAAAAAACGAATCTTGAGATTGCCAGGCGGCAGCAGCGCCACCACCGGCCTTCCCGCGGGCACTGTTTCGCCCGGACGATAGTAAATCTGTTCTACCGTGGCTTCGCTGGGACTGAATGCATTCCGCCGTTCGAGGCGCGTCTTCGCCCAATCGAGATTGGCCTTGGCCTGCCGCATCGCAGCTTCCGAGTCGTCATAATTTTTCTGTGTTCCCGCCGCAGACTTCAATAGTTCTTTTGCCCGATCGAAGCTCTGCTGCGCATTGACGACGGCGGTATTTCTCACCATTAACTCGGCCCTTTGCAGGTCATCGTCGACGGTGAAGAGCAGATCGCCTTTGTTGACGCGATCGCCTTCGCGTACTTTCAGCGTCTCGACGCGCCCCTGCTCGTCGGGAGAAACGAAGATCAATTCGGCTTCGACCCAGCCTTGCAAGACCCGGTTATTGCCATTGTCACAGCCGCCGAGCACAAGCGCGGCCAACATCGCTATTCGCAGGCCACTGAGCTTCATGTTCATGCTCTCCTCGGCGCGAAGAGCAGCTCGACATGAGTTTTCATCATTTTCCGAACGTCGAGCGGCTCGAAGCGTTCGAACAGGCCACTCCAGATGATCGCGACCAAGCCGGGGGCAGCGATAATCTGGGGAAATTTGACAAGGTTTTCGGGCACCTCGCCACGCGCGGCGGCGCGTCGAAGCAACGCACGCACAGCTGCAATGATGCGCGACAGGACTTCCCGGTAATAGAATTCAGCAAGTTTCGGAAAGCGCCGGCCCTCGGCAATCATGAGGCGAATGACGTCTTTGCGCCTGGTCTCGTAGACCTCGCGCACGAACAGGTCGGCAATGCGATCAGCCAGCACGGCGAGCGGCAAATCAGACTGACCCAGTGCCTCGATCGTGCCGACAAGGGGCGTCAGCATGGCGCGGATCAATTCCTGGAACAGGGCCTCCTTGTCGCGGAAATACAGATAGATGGTGCCCTTGGCGACGCCCGCGCGCTTCGCAACGTCATCCAGCCTGGCGGCCTCGAAGCCGCGAGTGGAGAATTCATCGAGCGCTGCCGAAAGGATGGCTTCGCGTCTTTCGCCACTGCGCGCCTTACGCGCCGCACCGGCAGGAGGCTGGGTCGCACGCGCAGCCTGAGCCGCGCGCCTGCGCCGATTCTCACGCCGCGTTGCCGGTTTGCGGAACCTTGCTGGTGGACGCAACATCGCCTGCACCCATGACTGACCGGTCAGTCATTATCTAGGGCGAAAAGCAGCGGGCCGCAAGAAGCCAAAATTGCTTAAATGTTTCAGATGATTATGGAAGGCCACGCAGCGGCGAGCCGTACCGTGCTCACGGCGACGAACATCAGCGTGGCGGTTGCGGCGACGAGCGCCACCGCGACAAGTACCCGCATGATGGGCGCATAGACGTTGGTCATCACCCTTCCCTCGCCAAGCGTCTGCTCAATATCGGTGCGAGTCGCGGGACGCAATCAATGATTCGAATCTCCGGCGCGCTCGATTTCTGCCTTGACGGCAGAAAGCGACTCGGGCGTGTCGACATCGGTCAGCGCCGCGTCGCCGGCGACCGGCACTTCGACAACCGCCTCGGCGTAATTGCCGATTAGGTGGCGGGCCCCTATGTCGCCCTGAATAGTCATCAGGTCGTGGAAGAAGCGCCGTGACCAGACCACCGGATTCCCCCGCCTGCCTTCGATACTTGGCACGATCACGAGCGCGCCGCGCTCCGGGTCGAAGGCGGCGATCAGCCGGTTGATCAACGCAGCATCGACCTGCGGCATGTCGCCGAGACAGACAATAGCCGCATCGGCCTCTTGCGGTACGGCACTGATGCCCGTTTTCAGCGACGTGCCGAGCCCTTCCGCGAAATCCTTGTTGTGCACCAGGCGCACTGGAAGACCCTTCAACGCTGCTTCCACTTTTTCCCGTTCGTGACCGGTCACGACGATGACCGGGTGAGCATGCGAGGCAACGGCTTGTTCAGCGGCAATGCGCACAAGCGGTTTGCCCCCAATCTCGGCCAGCATCTTGTTCACCGCGCCCATGCGCGTGGAGCGCCCGGCCGCGAGCACAATCGCAGCAACGCGCCGCCTGGTTTCCGCAACTGGTTCCTCGCGCGGCTGCGGACGCGTGACGATTTCCATCAACAGCCCGCCAACACCCATGCCTGTGATATCCGCCCGGGTAACCGGGAGGCCGGCGAGCAGCCGCATCAAGATCCAATCGAAGCCGTTTTCCTTCGGGCTGCGCGCGCATCCGGGCGCACCAAGCACCGGGTGACCGCCCGCATTGCCAACGAGCATCAGGTTTCCCGGATCGACCGGCATGCCGAAATGTTCGATTTGACCGCCGACGGCCTCGACCGCCGCAGGAATTACATCGCGCCGGTCGGCAATGGCCGAAGCGCCGAAGACGATCACGAGTTCAGCTCCGCCCTTGAGAAGTTCGTCGATCCCACGTGAAACGGCGCCCTCTTCGTGCGGCACGCGCCGTTCCGCAATGATCCCTGCTCCGGCAGGCGCGATGCGCGTCGCGGTAATCTTGAGCGTCTTCTCAACGACCTTGGGCGAAAGTCCGGGCAGCAATGTCGATATGATTCCGATCTTGCGCAGCTTGTATGGTGCCACCCGTATGACCGGCTTCGCTTCTGCGGCCGCGGCGACGGCCCGGTCGCGGGCGGCGCCGGCGACGGCAAACGGAATGATCTTCACGGTCGCAACCATTTCGCCATCTACCACCGGCTTGTGTGCCGGCAATGTCGCGATCGTGATCGCTTCGTCGATACGATTGAGGTCGTCGACAGCGTCCTTGTCGACGACCAGCACGCCGGCATTTTCGGCAAACAGATTGCAGCGACCGGTAAATGCGATATCGGCGCGCAGGCCTTCGCCCTTGATCGCGTCCGCGATCTCGGCGGCAGCCTGATCTTCCGCCACGTCTCCGGCGTCGAGACGGGCCACGATGATTTCCTTTATGCCGGCAGCCTTGAGTGCGGCGATTTCGTTCGGGCCGATTCGTGTTCCCTTCTTGAGCACAAATTCGCCCTGGCGAATCGAATGCACGGCGGTCGCGCCCATCGCATCGGTGACCGGAACCGCCCCAAACTTCATGCCGCTTCCGCCTTCTTGCGCAGGACCTGCGTGATCTCGCCCATGATGGCCACCGCAATTTCCGCCGGCGATACCGCTTCGATATCAAGCCCGATCGGGGCATGGATGCGCGCTACATCGGCATCAGTGAGTCCTGCCTGCTTGAGACGATCCACGCGCCTCGCATGCGTCTTTTTCGAACCGAGTGCGCCTACATAAAAGCAGTCATGCGCGAGCGCATGCTTGAGCGCAGGATCGTCAATCTTCGGATCGTGGGTCAGCGCGACGAACGCCGTGTAGTGGTCAATGCCAAGCGGCGGCAGCGCCACGTCCGGCCATTCCGCGATGACCTTCACATCCGGAAAACGTTCAATCGAGGCAAAGGCCGTGCGCGGATCGACAATGGTGACGTCGTAACCAAGCAGCTGGCCGATCGGCGCCAGCGTCTGGCTGATATGCACCGCGCCGGTGATGACCAGGCGCGGCGAAGGCACATAGACCGTCAGGAAAACGCGCCCTTGCGGCGCTTCCTCCATCCCGCTTTTGCCCATGCGCAACCGCTTGTCCAACACGTGCTTCAGAGGATCCTTTGACACGTCGGCAGCTTTGACCAGCCGCTGCTCGCCGCTGGCCACATCGGTGACGAGCACTAGTGCGCGGCGGGCAGAACGTTCCGCATTCAACGTGTGCAGCACGTCGAGCTTCACGTCAGGTCACCTTTTCGACATAGACGCGGATAGTGCCGCCGCACGATAGACCCACTTTCCATGCCGTTTCGTCGGCCACGCCGAATTCGAGCATCTTCGGCTTGCCGCTGTCGATGACGTCCATGGCCTCGGTGACGACGGCACCTTCGACACAGCCGCCTGAAACGGATCCCAGAAAATTGCCGTCGCTATCGATCACAAGATTGGAGCCGATCGGCCTCGGCGCAGAGCCCCATGTTTCCACGACGGTTGCGAGGGCCACCCCACGTCCCGATTTCCGCCATTCCTCGGCGGCTCTGAGGATATCTTCGTCACGTGCAAGCATGGCTTCCTCCATCAAGCGACTCGCTCGAGCATCTGTTTCGGATCGTAGCCTTTGGCCGGAGCGCCCGACAGTGCGCGCACCAGTTCGGCCATGGACTCCAGATTGTGTACGGGACGCAATTCGTCAACATGCGGAAGCATCGCTTGCACGCCCTTGGCACGCGCTTCGAAGGCATGAAAACGAAGCAAAGGGTTAAGCCATATCAGCCGCCTGCAAGAGCGATGCAGCCGATCCATCTCGAAACCGAGCCTGTCATCGGGGTCCCGTTCAAGTCCGTCGGTGATCAATAACACAACAGCGCCCTGGCTCAGCACGCGTCGCGCCCATTGCTTATTGAAGGCGTGCAACGATGTGGCGATGCGCGTGCCGCCGGACCAGTCCGCGACATTGGCGGCGCAAGCGGCTAGCGCCTCATCCGGATCGCGTTGACGGATCGCGCGGGTTACATTTGTCAACCGGGTACCGAACAGAAAGGTGGTCACCCGTTTTCGAGCGTCGGTGACGGCGTGCAGAAAATGCAAAAACAGTCGCGTGTATTCGCTCATAGACCCGGAAATATCCAGGAGCGCAACGATGGGCGGCTCCTTCACGCGCGGACCTAGATATTTGAGATCAATCACCGCGCCGCCCGCCTTCATGCTCGCCCGCAAGGTTCGGCGAATATCGATGAGGTGGCCGTGCCGGTGAGGAATGAGCCGACGCGTACGCACCTCGTCGAGGGGCAGCGTCAGGCGCGCAATCGCCTCCTTCGCAGCCGCGAGTTCGGCCGCGGTCATCTGCGCGAAGTCCTTTTTCTGAAGAACTTCACGGTCCGAGACAGTCAACCGCGCGTCGATCTCAATATCGGATTTTTGCTGTTCGCGCTGATCGAGCCCGGAGAATAGTGCCTCCTGGATTCGCTGCGCGCCGGGCGGTGGTGCTGCCGGCGAGCCGGGCGCCGCCTCGGGAAGAATCGAAGCGATCATTTTTTCGATATACCCGCGCTTGCGGAAGAAAATCTTGAAGGCCTGGTCAAATAGAACGGTGTGCTCGTGCCGCTTGACGAAAACGGCATGCAGCGTCCAGTAGAAATCGTCCCGGGAACCGATGCGCGCTACGCTCAGCGCTTCGAGCGCATCGAGCACCGCACCTGGCCCGACGGGAATGCCGGCGGTCCGCAGCGCGCGTGCAAAGTAGAGGATGTTCTCGGCGAAGCGACCCTCCGTCATCTACGACCTCTTCCGGCCGTCGAGGGCAGCCTGGATCCGTTTGCGCGGGAATGAAGGTGGGCTTTTGCGAGATTTGAACAAAGTTACTCCGCCGCCCTGAGTTCCGACTTCACTTCGTCGAGCAGCGCCTTCACCTTGCTGCCATCGAGGCGAGTAATGTCATCCTGATATTTGAGCAAAACCCCGAGCGTGTCAGACACGGTCGCCGGATCGAGCGCGACGACATCGAGTTCGGTGAGTGCGCCGGCCCAATCAAGGGTCTCGGCCACACCGGGCGATTTGAATAAATCCTCCTTGCGCAGCGCCTGCACGAAGGCGACCACCTGTTCGGATAGTTTCTTTGCAATCCCCGGCACCTTCGCGCGCAGAATTTTGAGTTCGCGCTCGGCGCTTGGATATCCGACCCAGTGATAGAGGCATCGTCGCTTCAACGCGTCGTGCACTTCACGGGTGCGATTGGATGTGACGACCACGATCGGCGGCTGCGGCGCTTTCACGGTCCCAAGTTCCGGCACGGTGATCTGGAAATCGGCGAGCACCTCCAGAAGAAATGCCTCGAAGGCCTCGTCGGTGCGATCGATTTCGTCGATCAGAAGAACCGGCGGGCCTGCCGTATCCGGCTCGAGTGCTTGCAGCAGCGGCCGCTTGATCAAGAACCGCTCCGAGAAAACGTCGTGTTCGATGCGCGTACGGTCGCCCTCGCCTTCCGCCTCGGCGAGCCGGATGGCGATCATTTGGGCGCCGTAATTCCACTCGTAGACCGCGGCCGAAACGTCGAGGCCCTCATAACATTGCAGCCGGATCAACCTGCGACCGAGTGTGCTGGCGAGCACTTTCGCGATTTCGGTTTTGCCGACGCCCGCCTCGCCTTCGACGAACAGCGGGCGGCCCATGCGCAGCGCAAGATAAAGGACCGTCGCCAGCGAACGATCGGCGATGTAATCGGCCTTGGCCAGCAGCTCGAGTGTTGAATCGATCGAGTTTGGAAGGGTCTTATCTGCCATGCGGGGACTTTATCCTACCACGTGCCTGTCCTACATGTGGGGATACCACGTGCCGCCAGCCAGGATGAAATCATGACGAAGTCCGACACTCTCGAAAAAGCTGCCATGCAGACGCCCACGATCGATCCGGGGGTGCGCATCGGCCATGTTCATCTAAAAGTCGCGGATCTTCAGCGGGCGCTTGATTTTTACTGTGGTGTGCTGGGTTTTGAGCTCACGACCAGCCGGCCCGGCGCCGCATTCATCTCGGCCGGCGGTTACCACCACCACCTCGGACTTAATACCTGGGAGAGCCTCGGCGGCTCGCCGCCTGCCCCGGGCACGACCGGTCTTTACCATACCGCCATACTTTACCCGACCCGGAGGCTGCTGGCCGACGCATTGCGAAGGCTGATCATCGCCAAGATCCCTCTCGAGGGCGCGAGCGACCACGGGGTCAGCGAGGCGCTCTACTTGCGCGACCCGGACGACAATGGCGTTGAGCTCTACTGGGACAGGCCGAAAGAGAAATGGCCGAAGAAGCCCGACGGGTCATTGCAGATGTTCACCCATCCGCTCGATCTGCATGACCTGCTTGGCGAACTGGACGAGCCCGAGGCTTGATGTCACGCGGCGCGTCGTTCCGTTTCGATCGCGCTCTCCCAGTCGATGCGGTAGCGAAACATCCAGTTCTGGCTGTAGCGGCCGAACACGGGTAGCAGGAATCGCAACATCAAATTGCGCAATTTCGACTTGAAGGGGCTGACAATCGCCTTGTCGCCGCCACGCCGGCGCCCCTCCGCAACGACGCGCTCGACTCGCGGCTTGCGCTCCCGCTCAAAGAGCACGAAGGCCCGGCGATAGTCGCAGGCGCAATCGCGCAACAGCTTGGCAAGCATCATCGCATCCTCCAATGCCTGCGATGCCCCCTGCCCGGCATTGGGGCTGACCGCATGCGCGGCATCGCCGATCAACATGACGCGGCCATCGTGCCAGCGCGGCAATGACTGAACGTCGAACACGTTGAGCGCAATGATCTCCTCGGTGCGTGCGATCAGGCTCGGGATTGGCTCGTAATAGGTGCCGTAGCGGGCGAGCATCTTCGTCTTCAGAGCCTGTGATGACAACGACCTGAGCTCCTCTGAACTGTAAGGTCGTTCGCGTGGCAGATTTGACCACCACATGACTTCGCCGGCACTCCCGCCGCAATAGCCAAAAAAGCCTTCGGGTCCGAACACAAAGTTGAAATTTTCTGTGTCGGCTTTCGACAGCGTCGGCACATCATTGCAGGGTACCGCCCCTCCGATACCCACGATGCCGACAAATTCAGGCTCCGGCCCCCTGGCAAGATCTCTCGCCGCGTCCGCGAGTGAATGCCGTCGGCGCCGACAAGAATGTCGCCGTGCGCGCTGCTGCCATCTTCAAAATGGGCAACCACCGACTCATCGCGGCACTCTAAGCGCGAGAGTCGCTTGCGATAGGCGATTGTGATGTTCTGACGCCGGCACTCCTCCGCCACGACCGCGTGCAGGTCGGCCCGCATGCAGCTGATGTTCGGCTCGCCAAATTCGGTTCCGCCGGTGTCGTAAGTGGCAAACCGGTGTCCCCGTTCGTCATAGATCCGGTTCTCTCGCGCGGGGCTGGCGCGCCGCTTAAGCGTGTTGGCGAGCCCGAGCACTGCCAGCACGTTCATACCGTTCGGCGCCAGGCCGAGGCCGCCGCCAAGCTCTCCGCCCGGCGCGTAGGCTTCGTACACTGCCGAAGAAATACCCGCCTTCTTGAGAAACAGCGCGAGCGCCGGTCCGGCTACGCCGCCGCCAATGATGAGCACGTGGAACTTGTCACGCATGAGGAGATCCCTTATTATCTTATTCAACAAGATACTTACTTGGTAAGATAATCTGAGACAATGTCAACCCGCCCGATCCGGAATGAGCTCATCGCGGCCATGTTCCATGAGCTGCGGCGCACGGTGGCGGGAACGGTATTGTTCAACCAGCGGATGGCGACCCTGCTCAAAGTCAATCCGACCGATTTGCAATTTCTCAATTTGCTGGAACTCTATGGCTTCCTGACTCCGGGGCGCCTTGCGGAACTGAGCGGATTGACCACCGGCGGCGTCACTGTCGTGCTTAACCGCATGGAAAAGGCCGGCGTCATCCGCCGCGCGGCCAACCCCGACGACCGGCGAAGCTCAATCATCCATGCCGATGAGAAATTTCTGCGCACCGCGCGCGCGGCTTACAGCAAGCGCACACAGGCGACCGACAAGCTGCTGGCCGGATTTAGCGACAGCGAGCTCCGGACGGTCGTTTCGTTTCTGAAAAAAGCAAATGACGCGCGGGTCTGACCGCTCCGACCTCAGGCAGCTCTGGATATCTGTCGGGCGGCTAGACGGTCAGGCGCACATACGCGAGCGAAGCCGCAATCAGTACAAGAACAAGGAGCGCTGCGAGTTCGGCCACGGAGAGCCTCCCAACGAATGGGTAGTCCGGAAACGCGGCCACAGCCTCAAAGTTCCCGACCGCGCCGAGGTTAAGCCGTTGCCTTCGCCAGTGCGCGCCGTGCCAGCACGCCTACCAGATGCGCGCGGTATTCCGGGCTGGCATGGATATCGCTGTTCATTCCGGTTGCTGGAATGGTCATCCCCTCGAGTGACTTGGCCGCAAAGCGCTTCCTAAGCGCTTCCTCAAACGACTTGACCCTGAACACGCCGTTCGCGCCAGCACCTGTTACCGCTACGCGGATGTCGGAACCACGCTTGGACACAAACACCCCCACGAGCGCAAAACCCGAAGCCGGATGCTTGAACTTCTCATAGGCTGCCTTCTTGGCAACCGGAAAACTCACCTTGGTGATAATCTCGCCGTCTTCCAGAGCGGTCGAAAACATCCCGGTGAAAAAATCGTCGGCAGCGATGCGCCGCTTGTTGGTAATGATCGTCGCACCGAGGCCAAGACAGGCCGCAGGATAGTCGGCATTCGGATCATTGTTGGCAATCGAACCCCCAAGCGTGCCGCGGTTTCGGACCTGGGGATCGCCGATCGAACCAGGCACTGCAGCCAGTCCCGGCAAGACCTGTTGAAGCACGGGCGAATTGGCCGCATCGGCATGCCGGGTCATGGCTCCGATCACGATCGATCGGCCCTTCTGCTCGACACCGCTCAAACCTTCGACCAGCGAGAGATCGATCAAGGCGGATGGATTCGCCAGCCTGAGCTTCATGACCGGCAAGATCGAATGCCCGCCCGCCAACAGCTTGGCTTCCGGATTGCGCGCGAGCAGGCCCGCCGCCTGTCGAACCGTTGTCGGACGATGGAAAGTAAAATTGTACATCGATCTCTCCCGCGAAATTACGCTGCTTGACTTGGCTGCGCGCGCTTGAGCGCGGCCCACACGACTTGCGACGTTGCCGGCATTGCGAGTTCTTCCGTTCCAATCGCATCGGTAATGGCATTGATGACCGCTGCCGGTGAGGCGATCGCTCCCGCCTCGCCACACCCCTTGATGCCGAGCGGGTTTGAAGGCGCCTTGGTTTCGGTCAAACCCACTTTGAATGACGGAAGGTCGTGGGCATGCGGCATGCAGTAATCCATCAGAGATCCTGTCACCAGCTGACCGTCTTGATCGTACACCGCACGTTCCAGCAGGGCTTGTCCAATTCCCTGGGCAATGCCGCCATGCACCTGACCTTCAACGATCATCGGATTGATGACGGTGCCGAAGTCATCCACCGCCGTCCAGTTGACGATTTCCGTCTTGCCAGTATCGCTATCGACCTCCACCTCACAGATGTGGCAGCCGGCGGGGAAAGTGAAATTGGTGGGATCGTAGAAACTCGTCTCCTTTAACCCCGGCTCCAGCTCCTGGCCGGCAAATTTGTGCGCGATATAGGCGTTGAGCGCTACGTCGCCCCAGGCGGCTGACTTGTCAGTCCCGGCAACGGTAAACTTCCCGTCCTTGAACACGATGTCGCCTTCCGCTGCTTCCAGCATGTGAGCGGCAACCTTCTTGGCCTTGGCCTCGATCTTGTCGAGCGCTTTAACGATTGCCGACATCCCGACTGCACCCGAACGGGAGCCGTAAGTGCCCATGCCGAACTGCACCTTGTCGGTGTCGCCATGCACAATCGAAATATTCTCGAACGGTATTCCAAGACGATCGGAAACAAGCTGAGCGAAGGTCGTCTCGTGCCCCTGACCGTGCGCGTGCGTGCCGGTCAGCACTTCAACGCTGCCGGTCGGATTCACCCGAACCTCCGCGCTTTCCCATAGGCCGACGCCACAGCCGAGCGATCCGACCGCTTGCGAAGGCGCGATCCCGCAAGCCTCGATATAGGTCGAATAGCCCAGGCCACGCAGCTTGCCTCGGCGCGCCGCTTCGCGTTTGCGCTTGTTGAAACCCTTCACGTCAGCGATATCCAGCGCCTTCCTGAGCGAGGCGTTATAGTCGCCTGCATCGTAGGCCATGATCACCGGCGTCTGATGCGGGAACGACTTGATGAAATTACGTTTGCGCAGCTCGGCGGGATCGATCGCCATCTCGCGAGCCGCCACCTCGACAAGCCGCTCGACGACGAAGGTCGCTTCGGGCCGGCCGGCGCCACGATAGGCATCGACAGGAACGGTGTTGGTATAGACGGCGTCGACCTCGCAGTAAATTTGCGGGATGTCGTATTGGCCCGACAACAGCGTTGCATAGAGATAAGTCGGCACCGATGACGAGAAGGTCGACATGTAGGCGCCAAGGTTGGCGATAGTCTTCACGCGCATCGCGAGGAACTTGCCGTTGGCATCAACCGCGAGTTCGGCATGCGTCACATGATCCCGACCGTGCGCGTCGGTAACGAATGACTCCGATCTGTCCGCAGTCCACTTGACCGGCCGGCCGATTTTGCGCGCCGCCCACAGGCAGACCACCTCTTCCGGATAAATGAAAATTTTCGAGCCGAAGCCGCCTCCGACATCCGGCGCGATAACGCGCAACTTGTGCTCAGGCGCCATCCCGACGAAGGCCGCAATCACCAGCCGCGATACATGCGGGTTCTGGGTCGTATTCCAGAGCGTCAGATGACCCGTGCCGGCGTCATATTCTGCGAGCGCGGCGCGCGGCTCGATCGCGTTCGGCACAAGACGATTGTTGATGATATCGAGCTTGGTGACATGCCTGGCATTGGCAAAAGCGGCATCAACCGCTTTGGCATCGCCGAGAGACCATTCGTAAATGGTATTCTTCGGCGCCACGTCGTGAATGTGTGGGCCTGACTTCGTCTTGGCCGGATCGATGACCGCCGGCAATACCTCGTAATCGACCTTTACTTGCTCGGCGGCATCGCGCGCCTGCGCATAAGTCGAAGCGACGACGACCGCGACCGCGTCTCCGACGTGACAAACTTTGTCGGCCGCCAGCGCCGGATGCGGTGCCATCTTCATCGGCGTGCCATCCTTGGAATGAATCATCCATCCGCAAATCAGGTTGCCGATCTTGTCGTTGGCGAGTTCTTTGCCCGTGAGTACGGCGATGACTCCAGGCAGAGATTTCGCGGCACTGCTATCGATTGCCTTGATCTTTGCGTGAGCATGGGGTGAGCGCACAAAAACGGCACGGGTTTCGCCCGGCCGGATGACGTCATCGGTATATTGGCCTTTGCCCGTGATGAAGCGGAGATCTTCCTTCCGGCGCACCGCCGCGCCGATACCCGTCGCGCTCATGGCGGTCTCCCTCCCGTTGAGTTTTTGATTCTATTCGGCGGCCTGACGCGCGCCGCCCTTGGCCATTGCTTTCGCTCCTGCGGCAATGGCTTTGACGATGTTGTGGTAGCCGGTGCAACGGCAGATGTTGCCGTCGAGCTGCTCGCGGATGGTGTGCTCGTCGAGATCGTTGCCGCGGCGGCGCACGATATCGAGCGCCGCCATGATCATTCCCGGTGTGCAGAAGCCGCACTGCAGTCCGTGATGCTCACGGAACGCTTCCTGCATGGGGTGCAGCGGCCCATCCGGATCGGCCAAGCCTTCGATGGTCGTGATCTTCGCGCCTTCACACTGCAGTGTGAGCGTGGTGCAGGCCTTGGCGGCGATGCCATCGATATGGACGACGCAGGCGCCGCATTGCGAGGTGTCACAGCCGACGTGAGTGCCGGTTAGTCGCAAATTTTCGCGCAGGAATTGCACCAATAAAGTGCGCGCTTCGACATCCCCGGTAACGGGCTTGCCGTTCACCGTCATGGACACGCCAGGCATGACCTTCCCTCCCGATTTGGACCCAAACGGCCTCTTTTCGCCGCCCTTGTCCCGGACGGCGGAAGTTCGTTCGCGAAATCGAGCCGATTTCGGCAAAATAAGTCTGAACCTCGACCATGGTCCGGGTCAAGGGATTGGCGAGCAAATACCGCTTCAACCTCTGGTGAAACCTTATCAGGCGGCCCCAACGGTCGAGGCAAACTTCTGGAAAAACTCGTCGGCGATCTTCTTGGCCGCGCCGTTAACAAGACGCTGACCGAGCTGGGCAAGCTTGCCGCCGATCTGCGCTTCGACATTGTAAGTAAGTAGCGTGCCACCATCTTTGTCGGCCAGGGCGACAGTCGCCCCACCCTTCGCAAAACCGGCAACGCCGCCGTCGCCCTCGCCGGAAATCTTGTAGCCATTGGGAGGGTCAAGATCCGAAAGGTGCACTTTGCCCTTGAAGCGTGCTTTCACCGGGCCGATTTTGGTGGTTGCGACCGCTTGAAATTCCGTGTCGGAGGTCTTGTTGAGCTCCTCGCAACCCGGGATGCAGGCTTTCAGGACCTCCGGGTCGTTGAGCTTTGCCCAAACGACGTCACGAGTGGCCGGCAGCTGGACCTCGCCCGTCATTGTCATCGCCATTGCGCGTCTCCTTTACAATCGAACAATCCGGCGGCAGTCCCGGCTTAAGCCCTCACAACGGCGAAGAAAAGACCTTTGCAGAAAGCACACGGCACATTAAGGGTTTCCGTCAAGCCACAGACCAATAATCGTAATCCATCTTAGGGGAGGACTTTATGCCAATGATCAAAGCCGATGACGGCTGCCCGATCCGCGTCGAGGTTGAGGGCCGCGACGGTGCGCCAGTGCTGATGCTGTCCAATTCGCTCGGCACCAATCTGCACATGTGGGACGACCAGATACCCGAATTCACCAAGCACTTCCGCGTGGTGCGTTACGACCGGCGCGGCCACGGACAATCGGGAGTCCCCAACGGCCCCTATTCGATGGGGCGGTTTGGCAGCGACGTCCTGTCAATTCTCGACGCGCTCAAAATCAAGAAGACGAACTGGTGCGGACTGTCGATGGGCGGCATGGTCGGCCAGTGGCTGGGTGCGAATGCGCCCGATCGGATCGAGAAGCTCGTGCTGTCCAACACCAACTCCTATTACGAAGACAAGGCCCCCTGGACCGACCGCATCAAGTTCGTCACCGAGAAGGGCCTCGACGCGATGGTCGAAACGAACATGCAGCGATGGTTCACGGACGGCTTTCGAAAGCGTGCGCCAGAGGCGATCGAACGCATGAGAAAAGCATTCCTCGCCACCAAGGTGCCCGGTTATATCGCCTGCTGCGAAGCGATCCGTGACATGGATTTCCGCGCCAGCAATCCAAGCATCACGGCGCCGACCCTGGTAATTGTCGGAGCCCAGGATCCAGCCACGCCGCCTTCGGCGGGTGAGACCATTCAGAAAGCGATCAAGGGCGCCAAGCTCGCGAGTCTTGACGCTGCACATATTTCAAACGTGGAACAGCCAAAGCAATATACCGAGACCGTGCTCAACTTCCTGCGCGGATAAGATCGCCCAAAGGAGCAACCATGGACGACAAGCAGCGCTATGAACGCGGCATGGCCAGGCGCCGAAAGGTGCTCGGCAATGAATGGGTCGATCGCGCGAACGCGAGGAAAACTCCCTTCAATGAGGAATTTCAGGAGTTCATAACACGCGTGGCCTGGGGCGAGATTTGGACCCGTCCCCATTACGACGAGCGTACGCGTCGCGTCCTGGTTATCGGCACGATGCTCGCCCTGGATAAATGGGAAGAGTTCCGCATGCATGTGCGAGCGGCGCTCACCGAGGGAGAATTCACGCCGGACGATATCAAGGAAATCATCCTGCAGCAGGCGATCTATTGTGGGGTGCCGGCCGCAAACAACGCCTTCAAGGAGGCCGCCGAAGTGATTGCGGAGGTTGGGAAGGGCAAATGACCATTGCGCCTGCAGTGACGCTCTCGTCAATTCGCTTTTAAACGGGTTCAATGGCAGCTATGGGCCACTCCGATGGGGAACATCCATGGCCAAGACCACTGTCCGTAAGGGGATGCCGAGCGTTCAGCTCGACAAGCAAGAATTCAAAAAGCGCTTCCTGAAAAGATTTTACGACCCCGTTTTCGAGCCGCTCACCGGCGAACTCGACAGGATCGCCGACGCCGCGTGGATTTCCTATAGCGACTACCACAAGTCTCCGCTCACGCGAAAAGCCGGGCCCGGTTTCGCTGATCCGAACTACGATATCTCGATCGAATGGCTTGAGGCACGGTCGAATATTCAGGCTGCCGAGCGCCGCCAAAAATTCGTGGACTCCCCCTCACGTGTCCTGATCGTCAACGGGTCGTCGCGAAATGACCAGACCTGTCCAGGTGAAATATCGAAAACCTGGCGTCTCGTGACCTTGGCCCGCGACGTGATCGGAAACATGCCCGGCTTCGAGGTCGAGGTCCTCGATCTGTCGCGGCTCGCCGCGGAATATGGAAAAGTGATCTATCCCTGCAAGGCTTGCGTTTCGACTGCACAACCCCTCTGCCACTGGCCTTGCAGTTGTTATCCCAATCACGCGATCGGACAAACCGGCGACTGGATGAATGATATCTATCCAATGTGGGTCGACGCGCACGGCGTGATGATCGTGTGCCCGGTGAATTGGTATGGGGCGCCCTCCTCGCTCAAGTTGATGATTGATCGGCTCGTTTGTGCCGATGGCGGCAACCCCGATCTGACGTCCACAAGCGGCAAGAACGCTGAGAAAGCAAAAGAGATCGAGCTCGCAGGATGGCCCTATCCGCGCCACCTCGCCGGACGCGTGTTTTCGGTTGTTGTTCACGGTGACGCGGCCGGAGCCGAGAATTTGCGCCGGATGCTAGTCGATTGGATGAGCGATATTGGAATGATTCCCTCAGGCCATTTGGCCCTGCTCGATCGCTACGTCGGCTATCTCGCTCCCTATGCAACCAGCCACGACGATCTCGATCGCGACACCGATTTCCAGGAGGATGTTCGCAACGCCGCGCGAACGCTGGTGCAGGCAGTTAAGGACAGACGCTCAGGCAAGCTGGAGCCGCCGGATCGCGGCCTGCACGAAACGCGCCCGAAGTAAGCAGCCGAGGGATTATTGCGACTTTATCTCGGCGCTTTTGGTCCGCTGTGCATAGTTCCGTTCAAAGATGCACAGCCCGGTCGCAAGCGCGGCAAGCAGAAGCGGCAAAGTGTGTTCGCGAATGAGTTCTGCTCCGTCTCTAAAAGATGCCGGGCCAACCGATACGATGCTGATTGCCACTATCAGGATAAGAGCCGCTTCCAGAATCTCCGAGTTCGCCCGTCCGCGCGACAGGCTGCGGAAGCGGTCAGCGATATGTATGACGCAGATGCAGGCCACCGCGAGCTTGAGAGCGCCGAAGAATGCAGCGAGCTTTATCAGCCCAATCGGCCCCAGGCCGACAAGACTCCCGATTGAGAAGATAAACTGCGAGCGCCAGACGTCTTCGAGGCCATAGGACGGCGATGAGAGGATACGCAGGCCGTCGTACCCCCAGATCACGGCAAAATACAGCGCAACAGCGACGATGATTGCCATCGTGGCGTGGGAAATTTTTTGCACGCGTTCCTCCTTCGAGAGGAACCATGCGTAGACGCTTCAAATGCGAAGTTCAAAAGAAACCGAAACTTTACCTTACTTGTTAGCCCTTTAACCCTGCCCGACTGGAGACGAGAAGCAAAAGCCTCGGCTTGACTGGTTGCAGAAAACGGGTGGGCCTCGCGATCTGCGCCTCATACATCCGGGTTTCGAGAGAGCATTGTAGCGATGAGGCGAACGCATATCGGCAATGCGCAGTTTCAGGCCGGACACATCGATTATCACTCTGCGTTATCGGTCGGATGACAAACATTCGCTTCTCGAATTGGTTCGGGTGATGCAAACGCGGCTTTCGAATTGGTATTGCGGGATATCGCGCAATCCAGGGGCAGGGCAAGAGTGAACAAAGGAATGAATGCCATGACCCTGGTTTCAACGTGGCTTAACGGCAGAACGGAACGTACGCATCCCCGCCTGATTCTAATTGCGACTTCGCTCGGCGTGCTGTTCGCCCAGATCGATACGTCTGTCGTCAACCTAGCCGTGAAAAGCATAGCCGCCGATCTGCATGCGGGCGTCAGCGAGATGCAATGGGTGATCGATTCCTACAATCTTGTTTATGCAAGCTTGCTGCTGACCGGTGGGATACTTGGCGATCTTTACGGCCGTCGGCGAATTTTTGTTTTGGGCATCGTGCTGTTCATCGCAGGCACGTTGGTCTGCGCGCTTGCACCCAATGCAGGAATATTGATCCTCGGACGCATTGTCAGCGGGCTGGGCGCCGCCTTCGAGGTGCCGATGTCGCTGGTATTGCTCACGCTTGCCTATCCGGGCAGCAACGACCGCGCGCACGCATTAGGCGTTTGGGCGAGCTGCAACGGACTCGCTTTCATCATCGGGCCGATACTTGGCGGCTGGCTCGTCGATACAATCGGCTGGCGAAGCATCTTCTACCTGATCGTGCCGATTTGTGCAGTCGCGGTCGCGCTCACCTACGTCGCGATTCGTGAGAGCTCGGAGCCGGGAGGTCGGCGGCTTGATTTGCCCGGCCAAGGGCTTGCCGTCGTCGGGCTCGGCGCATTTGCCTTTGCAGCCATAGAAGGATCGCATTGGGGGTGGACGTCGCCGACAATCATGTCGATCACCGGCATCGCGCTGCTCGCATTGTCGCTTTTCGTCTGGGTCGAAGCGCGCACGCCCGGCCCGCTTCTGCCACTTGAATTTCTGCGTCGGCCCGTCTTTTCGGCAGCGATCGCTATCGCGGGCCTGATGACTTTCGGGATGTACGC
>JBKPLN010000393.1:0-2907 GCA_046731635.1 Pseudomonadota bacterium
CCTCGTTAGTCTGTTGCTCTGCCTTGGCAATCTGACAGTCCGAGTTTTCAGCCAGGTTCGTATCGTCGGCAATTGCTTCCTGGACACGCTGAATGAGACGTGGCCGCTCGACCGCGATGCGGTGCTTCAACTCACCTTCAAGAGCCGAGTGCCCGGCGGCGGTCATAGGAATCTTAGTCATAGAGCTCTGCTCGACTTGGCGGAGAACTGAATTGTGGATGAACTTATTCAAAATTCCCAGCGCCCTCCTCGACGCCCCGACGAAGTGATTGAGTACACGATCTAATGTCCGCTATTGGCTCAGAGCGTACATACGTGCACTGCAAATGTCCGCTTTCGGGGGTAAAGCAGACATGACCTTGTGCGGAAATCCGCTTTCGCGGTCGCTATTGGGTGTAAAGCGGACATGACCTCTTGCAGCGCAAATGTCTGCTTTTGACCCAAAGCGGACATTGGCCTGATTTTTTGTCGCACTCGCCGCCCGGTTGCAAAGTGCTAGGCTTTAGCCATTGCACAACGCGTGGTTCCTTACGGGGACACATGCAGCGGCGCGAGTTCATCACACTTCTCGGCGGTGCTGCGGCAGCATGGCCGCTTGCGGCGCGTGCGCAGCAGCCGGCGATGCCGGTGGTCGGGTTTCTCAACGCCGCTTCTGCCCAAGTTTACACGCGGCAATTGTCGGGTTTTCTCAAAGGGCTGAGCGAAACCGGTTACGTCGATGGCCGCAACGTCGCAATCGAATATCGCTGGGCGGAGGGCCAACATGACCGGCTACCGGCGATGGCAGCCGATTTGGTGCGTCGCCAGGTGACGGTAATTGCCGCAACAACCACTCCGGCGGCGCTTGCGGCAAAGGCGGCGACCACGACCATTCCGATCGTCTTTGAACTGGGCACCGACCCGGTTCGGCTTGGCCTTGTCGCGAGCTTCAGCCGGCCGGGCGGCAACGTCACGGGCGCGACCCAAGCGAACTTGGAGGCAGCACCGAAGCAACTGGAATTGCTGCACGGGCTGGTTCCGACGGCGAGCGTCATGGCCCTGCTTGTCAACCCAGCCAATGCTCCTGTTACGGAAACCACGGTGCGTGAAGTGCCGGCGGCGGCCCGTGCCCTCGGGCTGGAGCTCCATGTCCTGAATGCCAGCAACGAAGATGACTTCGATGCAGTTTTTGCCAAGCTCATCCAATTGCGGGCAGGCGGGCTCGTGATTGGCGGCGGTCCATTATTTGCGAGCCGGAGCGAACGGCTCGGCGCGCTGACGGTTCGTCACGCCGTGCCAGCGATTGCCCCTTATCGCGAGTTCGCTGTGGCCGGAGGTCTGCTGAGCTACGGAACGGACGTAGGAGAGGCATACCGGCTAGCTGGCATCTATACCGGCCGAATTCTCAAGGGCGAGAAGCCCGCCGACTTGCCGGTGCAGCAGGCCACTAAAGTCGAGCTGTACATCAATCTCAAGACCGCTAAGGCACTCGGTCTGACGGTTCCGGAAGGGCTCCTGAATGCCGCCGATAAGGTGATCGAATGAATGGACATTGTTGACCCTTCTTTTAGTTTGCTGGTTTGGCACGGTACGATGCCCTGGTCCTGAGTTCTTGGGGGCGCGATGAGGCGGCGCGAGTTCATTTCGTTAATCGGTGGTGCGGCGGCGTGGCCGCTCATAGCGCGCGCGCAGCAGCCAGCGATGCCGGTCATAGGCTTTCTCAGCAGCCGATCACCCGGGGAGTCCGCAACTGTTGTTGCGGCTTTTCGCCAAGGGCTACGCGAAACGGGATTTATTGAGGGACAGAATCTCGGGATCGCGTTCCGTTGGGCTGAAGGCCGTTATGACAGATTGCCGGCTTTGGCTTCCGAACTAGTGAGTCTGCCCGTGACACTACTTTTCGCAGCTGGGGGTCCACCATCTGCGTTCGCAGCAAAAGGGGCGACGTCTACGATACCGATCGTTTTTTCGGCGGCCTCAGATCCAGTCGAAATTGGCCTTGTGCCTAGCCTAAATCATCCAGGCGGCAACATCACAGGCATGGGGATATTCAATGCAAGTCTGAGCGCCAAACGCCTCGAATTGATGAAAGACCTGATGCCAAACGCTGGGGTGATTGGATATTTGCTGAACCCAGCGCATCAGAAGTCCGAGCTTGAAACCAAAAGTGTCGTTGCAGCGGCGAACGCCTTAGGGATTGACGTGCGTATCCTCAATGCCAAGTCGGAATCCGAATTGGAAACAGTTTTCGGTGGTCTCCAAGGGATGCGCATTGGTGCGCTTGTCGTTTCCGGAGAGCCATTTTTCGATAGTCAACGCGATAGAATCGTAGGACTGGCCGCGAAGTACGCCGTGCTCACGATTTACGCGTGGCGCGAATACGTTCTGGCTGGCGGACTCATGAGTTATGGCACCGATTTGCCGGAGTCGTATCGCCAAGCCGCAATCTATGCGGGACGCATTCTGAAAGGTGAGAAGCCCGCGAACTTGCCGGTTGTACAGCCGACAAAATTTCACATGGCCGTCAATTCCAAAACCGCCAAGTCTCTCGGCATTGAAGTGCCATCCAAATTGCTCGGCCTCGCTAACGAGGTGATCGAGTAGCGATCCCAATTTGCTGCGCTGCATTAGTCCACTATTGGCCCAAAGCGGACATAGCCTCTTGCACTGCACATGTCCGCTTTTGGGGGTAAAGCGGACATTCCATCCGCAAGGGAAAGGTCGTACGTCAAATTCGCATGGCTCTCACTACCTTTTCAGTAAGTTAGCCTGACCAAGTACTGCATTGAACTTGGTTTGCCAGCACCCTGACAGCACGGGCCCCCGCGCGGCTGTCTGTTGCGACAGTGCGGCGATGGGATGCGCTATGGCGCAGCGATCTCTTCTAATGATCAGGATGAAAGCGGCATTGATGTGAGGCATAAAGGC
>JBKPLN010000394.1:0-1649 GCA_046731635.1 Pseudomonadota bacterium
GCTGGAGGACGAGGGATACGACGTCATTGCCGTGGCATATGCCGATAACGCGATAGAAGCACTAGAGGCCCGCAACGACATTCACACCGTGTTCACAGACCTAGATGTACGGGGTTCTATGGACGGATTGAACCTGGCTGCCGCCGTAAGAGAGCGCTGGCCGCCTGTGAACATCATCGTGACGACGGGCAAGGGGTTTCCTCGCCGTGACGAGATACCCGCGAGAGCTTTGTTTATCGCCAAGCCGTATCGCAGCGCGGAAGTGGTACAGGCTGTGCGCTCCTTCGACGCCTTAAATTGAACTATGGATTGGTTACTTAATTTTGGGCCGCGTGTTCGCCGCGAACACCTCAGATGCGGCAGAAGCGGGAGGGACAATGCTCGGGGTGAGGTCAGAAAGCGGGACGCTCAATTTGCAGACGAGCCCTGTCGAAGCAAAAGTGGCCTCTACTTTTCCACCAAATTGCTCGAGCGCTCGTAAGAACAGCCGTGTCCCGAAGCCGCGATGACTTGGAACGGTGACTGGCGGTCCTTCGCTCTCCCGCCATTCGAGGTTCAGCCAAGGATCGGAGTGTGACCAACGGACCGATATTTTGCCGACCGATTGTGATAAGGCTCCGTACTTCGCAGCATTGGTGGCGAGTTCGTGAAATAACAGCGCCATCGTCAACGCCAGTTTTGGCGACAGTAAAATTTCCGGTCCGTCGACCGATATTCGCGCTACGTCATAGGGACGGAGTTCGGCGGAAAGTATATCGCCAATGCGAGCGCCCTTACCTTGAGCGGCAATAATAAGATCGTCGGTTGCTCTGAGTGAGCCAAGACAGTTTACAATTTCATCTCTCGCTTGTGGGTCTTCGCGAAGTCGCAGACTAACTATTGACTGGATTGTTGCGACTTTGTTTTTCAGTCGATGCGCAAGTTCTTCAACTGCCAACTCGCGAAAATTCTGCTCGTCTTCGAGGCGCTTTGTCAGCTTTCGATAGTGCTCTGCCGCCCACACAAGGATCAGACACGTAATAAGGTAAGCGATTAGGCTGATTACTTGTCCCGGCTTGAGTGGAAAAAACGTCATTGACGGTGGAAGAAATGCCCACCACCCAATAAGGCCTCCTGCTATCGCGGCAAGAATTCCGGGCCCAATGCCGCCAATCAGAGCTGCTAACAAAACCGCCGGAAAAAAGGTCGCGAAAGGAACGATACCTTCAAACCATAATCCCGCTACCCAACGCACAGCTGCGGCGAGCGCAACGCAAACTATTGCAAACGCATATGCCTCGGCGGACCCAGCCGAAATAAGTTTCCGGAACTTCACCTCGCGAAACGCAACCATCCCAAGCCCGTACGCCACCCGTTGTGTATCGAAAACTTAGCAGACGAGGACCCTCCACTTCACGGGAATTTATTCTGAACAAACTGACAGGAAAATATTCGGAACGGAAACGTGGGGTTTAGCGTTTCTACGCCGCTGCGGGGGGCTGATGGAGAGGAACACGAAGAAGCTACTTATGTCGACGATGGCAGCAGCTCTCGTTATGTCTTTCGCCGTGTCAGCCGAAGCTGCTGGCAGCAAGCAAAAGGTGTCGGCGGACGTTCAGGCTTCGTAACTTCGTGAACGATTGCATAGCCAAGCACGCCCATGCCAAGAC
>JBKPLN010000395.1:0-3935 GCA_046731635.1 Pseudomonadota bacterium
GTACAGGCCGAGTATTCCGAGAAATGCCAGTGCCGGAATGATATTGAACACGCCGGCGACCCAGGCGGCGGTCGGCGCATAGGCCGACACTCTCATGGCGTTCTCGGGGTTCTTTTGCGCGCCAAACGTGCCGGCAAGAAAGTCGATGATATAGGCGACGACAAAAACGCCGGCCAATGAGAGAGCATACACGACAACCGCGCGTACAAGGCCAAGTCCGATCCCGATACGGTAGCCTCCGTAGCCAATGATCGATGTTCCGATAAATGTGCACACCGCCGGTATGGCGGCGACGATCGCGACATAATTCGGAAAAAGGTAGCCGGCATCGCCTGGCTCGCGCTCGATTGCCGGCCATTCCGATTTCGGCTGCAGCAAGATCCCCTTAATACGTTCCACGAGATTCATGACACCCCTCCATCTGATCCGCGGTTCAAGTTTTCTGATCCTCCACAATCATCGCCGCGCCCTTTTCGGCGATCATCATGGTCGGTGAATTGGTGTTGCCGGACGTAATCGAAGGCATCACGGACGCGTCAATGACCCGCAAGCCATCGATGCCGATGACGCGCAACCGCGCATCCACGACTGCCTTCGGATCGTCGCCGCGGCCCATCCGCGCAGTGCCGACAGGATGGAAAATCGTCGTGCCGATGTCGCCAGCGGCTTTCACCAAAGCCTCCTCGTCGTCATCACGCATCGATGCTCCAGGTAGAAACTCGACGGGCGAATATCTTTGCAGCGCCGGTTGAGCGACGATCCTGCGCGTGACGCGAATCGAATCGGCGGCCACGCGCTGGTCCTCCGGCGTGGCGAGGTAGTTCGGGCTGATGGCAGGCGACTGCGCCGGATCATTTGATTTGAGCGCGAGTGTGCCGCGACTGGTCGGACGCACATTGGCAACGCTTGCCGTGAAGGCAGGAAATGAGTGCAACGGCTCACCGAATCGATCGAGCGAAAGCGGCTGCACATGATACTGGATGTTGGCAGTGCTTTGTGATGGGTCAGATTTGGTAAAGGCACCAAGTTGCGACGGCGCCATCGTCATCGGACCGCGGCGACGGAGGGCGTAGTCGACGCCCATGCTAAATCGATTGAACATCTTACCGTAGGTCTCGTTCAGCGTTTTCACTCCCGAGACTTGGAAAACCATCCGCAGTTGCAAGTGGTCGTGCAGGTTGGCGCCCACCCCCGGCTTGTCGTGGGCCACCGGAATCCCAAAATGCGTCAGCTGGGCCGCCGGCCCTATGCCGGAAAGCATCATGATATGCGGCGAACCGATCGCGCCGGCGGCAAGTATCACTTGACCCCGACATCGGGCGCTCCGCAGCTCGCCGTCTTGGCGCCAGCGCACTCCCGTCGCTCGCCTTCCATCCAATTCCACCGCTTCGACAAGACAGCCGGTTTCGAGCCGAAGGTTCGGCCGGTGCAGGACCGGCTTCAAGAACCCGCGTGCGGCCGACCAGCGCCGGCCGCGTTTCTGGTTCACGTGAAAATAGCAAATGCCTTCATTATCGCCGGTATTGAAATCCTCGACCGTTGGAATTCCATACTGGTTTGCCGCGGCGCGGAACGCGTCGAGAATCTCCCAGTTCAAACGCGGATACTCCACGCGCCACTCCCCGCCGACGCCATGGTGTTCACTTTTGAGAAAGTGATCGACGTGCTTGCGAAAATAGGGGCGCACGTCGTCCCATGACCAGCCGGGCAAGCCAAGCTGGCGCCAGTGGTCGTAATCGCCTGACTGGCCAAGCATGTAGATCATGCCATTGATTGCCGATGAGCCCCCCACCACCTTCCCGCGCGGGTAGTTCAGGCTGCGTCCATTAAGGCCCGGCTCCGGCTCCGTTTTGAGCAGCCAGTCGGCTCGCGGATTGCCGATGGCAAACAGATACCCGACGGGAATATGAAACCAGATCCAGTTGTCCCTGCCGCCGGCCTCCAGGAGCAGCAAACGCTTTGTAGGATCGGCCGACAAGCGGTTGGCCAGCACGCACCCTGCCGAGCCAGCGCCAACCACGATGTAATCGAAATCGCCTTCGATGCGCGCTGCGTTCGCCATTACCTTCGCACTCCCGGCGCGACTTTACCCCGGCCGGCAGGACTTGCTAGACTCACAAAGCTGCAGTGCCCCGTGCGTGCGCTGCAATAGTCGGAACGGCGGTTCCTGTCACGAGTCAGCTTTTTTAGCCGGCGCCCTTGGCGCCGCAGGAGAACCGCCATGCTCACGAGATTTCTCGCGTTTTTCAGCCTTGCAGGCGCACTCGTCTGCGCGCCGCAGACGGTTATCGCGCAAGAACAGATCACGGTGTTTGCGGCTGCATCCCTGAAGAATGCGCTCGATGACGCCAATGGCGCTTTCACCAGGGCTACCGGTATCAAGGTGGTCGCGAGCTACGAGGCAAGCTCCGCGTTGGCCAGGCAGATCGAACAGGGTGCTCCTGCCGACGTGTTTATCTCCGCCGACCCGCGCTGGATGGACTATGCGGCGGAACGCAAGTTGATTAACCCCAATACCCGGGTGAACCTGCTTGGCAACAAGTTGGTGCTGATCGCACCTGTGGATTCCAAACTCGGGGATGTCACCATCGGCCAGGGCTTTGACATCGCGAAGCTTGCGGGCGATGGCCGCATCGCAGTCGCCGACGTGAAGGCCGTCCCGGCTGGTCTTTACGCCAAGGCAGCGCTTGAGAAGCTCGGGGCCTGGGCAGGAGCAGAGCCGAAGCTGGCTCAAGCCGAGAATGTGAGGGCAACGCTTGCTTTCGTTGCGCGCGGCGAAACTCCGATCGGCATTGTCTATGAAACCGACGCCAGGATCGAACCGAAGGTAAAGACCATCGGCATGTTTCCCGACGATTCTTACCCGCCGGTCACCTATCCAGTGGCCGCAACCGCCGCGGCGAAGAAAGCTGCTGTAGGGCAATATTTCAGCTTTTTGCGCACGCCGGCCGCCAAGGCGATCTTCGAGAAATACGGCTTCAGCTTCCTGATCAAGCCGGTGTCGTAGGCAGTATCGAAACGCGTGTTTGACCTATCGCCCCAGGACTGGACCGCGGTCGCGCTGTCGCTGCGCGTCGCTGCGGTCTCAACCCTCGTCGCGTTGCCGTTCGGCATTGCAATTGCCGTGCTGCTCGCACGGGGATCGTTCTGGGGAAAATCGCTGCTCGACGCAGTCGTGCATATGCCGCTGGTTTTGCCGCCGGTCGTCACCGGCTACCTGCTGCTGATCACCTTCGGTCGAAAGGCGCCGCTCGGTGCCTTTCTCGCTGATCATTTCGGGATCGTGTTTTCATTCCGCTGGACCGGCGCCGCACTTGCATGCGGCATCATGGCATTTCCGCTGATGGTGCGGGCGATCCGCCTGTCCGTCGAAGCCATCGACCGGCGACTGGAAGACGCAGCGGCGACACTGGGCGCCAATTCCGGCTGGACCTTCATCACGGTCACGCTGCCGCTGGCGCTGCCGGGCATAATTGCCGGCATGATGCTCGCTTTCGCGCGCGCCCTCGGCGAGTTCGGCGCCACAATCACCTTTGTGTCCAACATTCCGGGCGAAACGCAAACAATATCCGCGGCAATCTATACGCTGCTTCAAGTGCCGGGCGGGGACGCAGATGCGCTCAAGCTCGTCATCATATCGCTTGTCATCTGCTTCGCTGCCCTGCTGGCCTCGGAATGGCTGGCACGACGCGCAACGACGCGCCTCCACGGGGCTTAGCCATGCTTGCTGTTCAGATCGAAAAGACGCTTGGCGAGACTTTCTCCTTGAAGGCGTCGTTCACGAGCGCAAGTCGGGCAACAGCCTTGTTCGGGGCATCGGGTGCCGGGAAAACCAGCGTCATCAACATGATTGCCGGCCTGTTGCAGCCGGACCGAGGCCGCATCGAGCTGGATGGCGAAGTGTTGTTTGACGAAGCTGAGCGCATCGACCTGCC
>JBKPLN010000396.1:0-5799 GCA_046731635.1 Pseudomonadota bacterium
CGCCTGGGGATGACACAGGCCCACGAGAGCCGTCCGGCGGGGTAAGCGCCAGGACCAGAATCAAAATGGCGAGAAGTACGCCGCCCACTGGAAGAACACGGAGAATCGGCAGCATAGCCGTGCATAACTGAGTCGCCGTCATTACCAAAGCACCACCGCCCCCGGAGCAGCTTCGCAACCACGCCATGAGGCATTTTTGTCACGTGGCGGTGGCTAGGCGTCTCGCAGAGTGACAGTCCCAGTGACGGTTGCTACCAAGCGGCTCCGGGTATTGAGGAAAAAATCATGATGAAAAAACCGGATTGTCCGATCATTGCCATCGAAGAACATTATTGGGACCGCGAGTTAGCCGGCCATTTCACCGGCCCCGAGGCCGGCCGAGGCAATGAGACCGACGAAAGGCTCTATGATCTTGGCAGTCTGCGCCTGAAGGAAATGGACGAGGCGGGGATCGACGTGCAGGTCCTTTCCCATGGCGCCCCTTCGACCCAAAAACTCGGTGCCGATATCGCGGCCGATCTGACCCGGCAGGTCAATGACCGTCTTGCCAAGGTGTGTGCGGCCAATCCCAGCCGCTTTGCCGCCTTTGCGTCCCTCCCCACGGCCGATCCGAAGACGGCCGCCGACGAGCTGGAGCGTGCCGTGACCAGGCTGGGCTTCAAAGGCGCAATGCTGCACGGCATGTCGAACGGCGAGTTTCTCGATCTGAAGAAGTTCTGGCCGATCTACGAGCGTGCCGAGAAGCTCGACGTGCCGATTTACTTCCACCCGTCACTGCCTCATCCGAAGGTGACGGAAATCTACTATCAGGATTATGCCAAGGACTTCCCGTTGGTCGTGCGTCCGGCCTGGGGCTACACGGTGGAGACCGCCACGCAGGCAATCCGGCTGGTGCTATCGGGCGTATTCGATGCGCATCCCAATCTGAAAATCATTCTCGGCCACTTTGGCGAGACCCTGCCGTTCCTGGTTTGGCGGATCGATTCTTCGCTCAAGCGGCCGGGGCAGAAGGCGATGAGTTTTCGGGATGTTTTCTGCAAGAACTTCTACGTGACCACCAGCGGCTTCTTCTCCGACCCGGCGCTGATCTGCTGCATGCTGGAGATGGGCGTCGATCACATCCTGTTCGCGGTCGACTGGCCGTTCGTGATGAACCCGCCGGCGGTCAAGTGGATGGAAAGCGTCTCGATTTCCGACTCGGACAAGGTCAAGATTCTGAGCGGTAATGCCAAGCGCTTGCTGAAGATGTAACCGCGGCGTGCCGCCGGCTAAATTGGGTTGCGCCGATAGTAATCGGCATCGGCAGACGATTGCTGCCAGTCCTTGTTACCACGCCAGTCATAGTGGTGCGCGCGCATGTCGCTGCCATAGCGGACACGGAAAAGGAGCGCTCGGGCCGGTCCGTTCTCGTATTCGTGCACTTCACCGGGAGGATGGACCACGAAAGCACCCGGCGTGACGGGGACAGTTTCGTTTGGCGTCCTCATGATGCCGCCACCCGAAAAGCAGAAATAGATTTCAGTGGCATGGGGGTGACAATGATATGGGCTGATCTGGCCGGGCTCCCAGCAGGCGACGGTAACGTCCCCATCGGCGATTTTGCCGAGAATCTTTTCGACGTGGTGCCTGGGATCCCACTGCTGCTCGCGCTCGAGACTAAAAACCTGCATGGCGATGATGCTCCGGCGAAACTAGACTACAGCCTAACGCAACCTCGATTCGGGCAGGAGAGGGTGGCGTTGCGCATCACATGCGCGCATTGATAGAAGGGGCGTACTGGGCCCGTAGCTCAATGGTTAGAGCCGACCGCTCATAACGGTCTGGTTGGAGGTTCGAGTCCTCCCGGGCCCACCATTCGCATTTTGTGCTGATGTGTTTTCAATGGTTTAGCTCCGAAATTGTCCAACCGGATACCAAGGTTGGACAGTGATCTGTTCACCATCCGCCCTCCGTGAGTTTCTTCATGGCCTCTTGCGCCATGCGCTTGCGGTCGGCGGCTTTGGTGTAGCGCTGTACCTCGCTAAGCGACGCATGGCCGGTGATAGCCGCGATCTGATTTGCACTGCATCCGATCTCGGCAAGACGGCGAGCCGTTGCCTTGCGTCCGCCGTGTGCGGAAATATCAAAGCATTCCGCCGCGTCGCATAGCTCCCGGAACCAATTGCCAAAACCCGCCGCCGTGTAGGGCCTGCCGAAGTGTGTCACCAAAAACGTCTTGACGCCGACCGTTGGCGTGGCGTCGATGATCTCGCGCAATTTGGGATGCAGCGGGATTTCGAGATGCGCTTCCTCGCCACGTCCTGTCTTGCCTTGGTCAATGCTGAGAACACCGTCGTGGATGTGTTGGCGTCCGATCTTGGTGACATCGGCGCGACGCAATCCGGTGTATAAAATCAGGGCAAATGCCAGCCGCTCTTTGCTGCCAATTGGATGCTTGGCCTCAAGACGAGCTATATGGTCCTCGGACCATGTTTTGTAGCCCGTGGTCTTGGCCTTCATGCGGGTGACGCCAAGCGTCGGGTCATCAGGGATACGGCCTTCGGCCATCGCCCACTTGAACATCGCCCGCAGTGTGTTCAAGAAATTGCCCTGAGCGAAAGGTGTGGCCGTTTTTTCATTGACGATCCGTTGCATATGCTCGCGCGTCAGCAACATGGTGCGCCGCCCACTGGCATCGGTGCGGAAAAGCGGCAAATGCCCGTAACCTTCACGGAAGTTTTCAAGGATGTTGCGACGGGTGCGTTGTGTTTCAGGGGCGCCCGTCTTGAACGGCGAGGTTTTTGAGAGCGGCTCGAGATAGGCCGCGACCAGCATGGCAACGCTGCCGGCGACCACGCGCGCGGCGCCGATGTCCTTCGTTTGCGCCTTCATGCCTTCGAGCGCGGCCGCGTATTGCCGCATGAAATCTTCCGACCATGGGATACCCTCTAAATAGGTCGAGAACCCGCGCTGGCGGAAACGCACACGGCGCTTGCCGTGTCTGTCTTCGTTCCAACTGCAATGTTTAGGAAGACCGCTTTTCGTTCGTAGCATCGGTCAAAACCTCATCCCATGGATTCGTTGTTTTGTTATCGTCGTTCGGTTTCCCAGCAACGACGCTTATTTTCCCGTCCTCGATTTCAACGCGCACGACTCCGACGCCCGCCTTTGTCACAGCTTTCACCGCGCGTGTGACATCACTTTCCTTGAATGCGCACTTGCCTCGCACGTCACACCATTGTCAGCTTCATCTTGGTGCGATTAATCCCTTTAAGATGTACGCGCATTTTTTTCTCCCCTCGCCCGCCAAGCGTCGAGTGCATTGCTTGCACTACCCAAGCCTGAAATGCGGTCGACCGCTTGGTCGATTGCCTTCAGGTCATATTTGCCGCAATCAGGAATAGGCTTCGGCAATTTGCCGCATTCGACCCATGCCTTGAATGTTGCAAGGTCAAGTCCGATAGAATCGGCAGCTTCTTTTTCGGTGGCGAGGCGCGACATCTAGGCAGCCGCCTCTTTTCCTTCGGCAATCACTTTCACGAGCGGTCGTGGCTTCACACCATCGAAAATCAGCAGCGCATAAAACTTCAGATCAAAGGCAAGTGCGCCGGTACCACCCAATTCTGCCGTTGCATAGAAAATTTTAGTTAGATCATTAACGAACTTAATTTTTGTGGGATTAGGCTCCAACGCAAGAGCGTACCGTTTTAATCCATGCGGTGCATATTTTTTTCGCAATTCGTTTCGTGCACGGTCGTCAGCACCCTCGATTGCGCCAGCGAACAAATCGCCGTCATCGCCAAGTATGGCGTAGGCCGCAATCATCGGTGCACACTGCCGTGCGATCTCTGAACTTATTTTGGGAGGCAGCCCGCGTTCGGACAGAAACCTGATAACAATGAGTTGGGCGAGGTCCTCAATTGAGTACCGATTCCACCCACGCGCAGCTCCGGGCAAATATCCGTGGCGGCGCAAATTGCGTTGCTTTTCACCATTGATACCACTGATGGCTTCGGCCTCAGAGGCCGTGAAGTTGATATATTCAAATCGGGGTTTGCTCATAGTGTGACAGCTTACCGGATTTTTGAATTTCCGTGTCAATTGTCACGGTTTGGTCGGACGGGGATTTCCGGTGGATTCAACGGAAGGTCTGAGGCCGCGGGCACACAAACTCGAGGTGGTGGCCGCGGCCTCCACTCAAAAGCAGGTGCCCCCGACCCGTAAAATCAGGCACTTCTTAATTTCAGAAAAAACCGTACCGGACCAAACCAAAGATCAACCAAAGATCGTTGGCGGTGGCACTGGCTGAAACTCCCGATTCTTTGGCTGGACCTACCAAGACGCGTTCACGCGAAATCGGCGATGCCAATCGGGCGTAGGCGCCGTCGTTTGCGATCAAGCACGTAAGCGCGTGCGCACGGTCGGGCTTGGGGGGAGAAATATGCGTCCAATCGCAATTATCGCGATCACTATGATCGTTAGTGGTTGCGCCACCATTACCCGGGGCACAACCACTCAAATCCAGATCCATTCAAACCCGCCAGAGGCCCAAGCGCGAACCTCCATGGGCTTTACGTGCGTTACGCCATGCACGTTACAAGTTAGCCGGAAAGATGAGTTCACAGTCATAATCACCAAGCCCAACTATCACACGGTCGAGGTACCAGTGCGGACTCAAGTCGCCGGGGCAGGTGCGGCAGGTTTCGCTGGCAACATCATATTTAGGCGGGGTGGTCGGAATGGCCGCTGACGCCGCGACCGGAGCAACTTTAGAACATTTTCCCAATCCGGTTTCCGTGATGCTCACCCCACGAAAAAAGGGCGAACCTGATTCAGTCATAAAAATAATGCCAGGGCCGCCGACTCCTAAACCCGAAGAAGTCAATCCGCAGACATAACCGGGTTTGCTACCGTCGCGGCACTCATTGCGATGAAGCTCTACGACTTAAGCATTGATCTGACATGGATGAGGCCTTTGTTGCTGGCGATCGTGGCCGCTCCCGTTCTGTGGCTCATTGGCCTGATCATTCGGCTTCATCGAGTGAGGGCGGCTTAAACCATGTCGATCAATTGGGACGATCCTGTCGAACGCACTCGGCTGATCAAAAGTGGTAGGCCCTTGACCGACTAGGCCAATGGGCTGCCCGGAAGCGGCGATGTTCAAAATTCCCAATGCCCCCGAATCAATTTACAGATTCGGCCATTCGGGGGTTTGCATGACAAACCGCAACCGATTGACACCCGCGACATTCATCGCCGCCAACCGCTGGCGCGTCACACCGCAGGACATTGCACGACGGTTTGCCGAACGTGACCAGCGCATCGCCGCTGACAAAAGAACCGAAGCGCAAAAATATTTAGGCGATCCGCCGCCGTGGCGATCCGCACTGGCGCAGCGAAAACAGACCTAAATCGTCATCGCAGCAAAATTATAAGGTATTCACAAACCTTTCGTAACTTGTCGCGCAGATTTTTGGTTATCCCTTACCTGCAGGCGATTTTCCGTTGAAACCTAATTCGACCAACACCGTTTATACGGCATGCATTATGAGGAATTTGACCCAACCGATTATTCGGTCGTCGTGAAGTTGCGAGGCAAGCCGCCTAGGGCATGGAAGTGGGAGATTTACCACGCCTGTCGGTGGGGACCGTTGGAAAGCTCGCAAGTCTTTTTTGAAGGCATGGCAGTGGCGGCCAAAGAGGGGAAAAAGGCCCTCGCACGCTTTCTAGCGAAAGCGAAACACGCGGCGTAACGTGCGGTGCAACTGGGGATGTCCGCTTTACCCCCGAAGCGGACATGTGCAGTGCACGCGGCCATGT
>JBKPLN010000397.1:0-4746 GCA_046731635.1 Pseudomonadota bacterium
GAGCAGGTCGGCGTGTTCGACGACGTGCTCGCTCACCTGATCAAGCAGGTGGAGACCAGGACGCTTGCGGAGCTCGGCGTAAGACTGGCACCTGTCGACAATGCGCCTCGTAACATTATTCGCAGGCTTGCTCGGCACGATGAGATCGATGTCGCCGGTCCTGTTTTGGCCCGTTCGCCGCAGCTGACGGATGGCGATCTTGCTGAGATTGCCGGCTGCAAGAGCCAGGGTCATCGATCGACTGGCGGAAAATCTGGGCATGCGGCTGGATATACCGCCGCATTTACTGCAAGACCTCATCGTCAAGGCGGCCGAGACCGTGCGCGTGCGTCTGCTGGCTGCAGTGCCGCCCGATCGCCAGACGGCAATCCAGGACATTCTTGCCTCGGTGTCGGACAAGGTCCTGCGCAAGGCGGCAGCCCCGCGCGACTTCAGCCGGGCCGTGGCCTTGGTCGACAAGTTGCATGAGGCAGGGCGGCTCAACGAAGCGGCAATCATGGAATTTGCGGGCGCGGGTCAACTCGAGGACCTGATCGCCGCTCTCGCTCGGCTGTGCACCGCGCCAGTCGAGCTGATCGAGCGCCTGATGCACAATGCGTGCCATGACGGCATTCTGATCGCATGCAAGGCCGCCGAACTGCGGTGGCCGACATTCAGCGCGATCCTGAAGGCACGATTCGCTCCCTACGAACTGCCGGTGACCGATCTCACGCAGGCGCGAACCGATTTCCTCAAGCTGTCGGTGCCGACCGCGTGCCGAATGCTCCGTTTCTGGCTGGTTCGCGGCGTGGTGGCAGGCGACTGACATCGGGTTCGTAAGCGCCTGTTCTTGCAGCAATCTTGCCCGATGAAATGTTATAATGTTACATTTAAGGCCGCAGGGGGCTGGAGAAAAGTTTCTGTCATGAAAGCTGCTGCCGCCGCACTTGCTCTCGTTTTCAGTCTTGGTCACGCCGCGCCTGTTACTGCTGCCGAGGGCAAAATTGCGGTGGTAGCGGCGGAGAACTTCTACGGCGACATTGCGCGCCAGATTGGCGGCGACCGGACCGCGGTCGTCAGCATCATGAACAATCCGGACCAAGATCCACACCTGTTCGAAACCACGCCGTCCACCGTGAGGCAGATCGCGGGCGCACAGCTCGTCATCCTCAACGGTGCGAATTACGACCCCTGGATGGAGAAGCTGCTCGCTGCGGCGCCGCGCCCAAACCGCATTGTCGTCAATGTCGCCCAGCTCACGGGGCGGAAGGCCGGAGACAACCCGCACCTCTGGTACGATCCCGCCACGATGCCGGCAGTGGCAAGCGCAATCGCCGACGCGCTCAGCAAAGCCGACGCTGCGCACGCGTCCGAATACGCGGCAAGACTCAAAGCCACCCTCTCCTCGCTCGCGACCGTCACGCAGCGCGTTGCGCAGCTTAAAGCAAAACATGGCGGTGCCGCCGTCACCGCCACAGAGCCGGTATTCGGGCCAATGGCAGACGCTCTCGGACTGGTCATGCGCAACCAGCGCTTTCAGCTTGCGATGATGAACGACACCGAGCCGAGCGCTCGCGATATCGCCGCGTTCGAGCGCGACCTGAGAGAGCGCAAGGTGAAGGTTTTGATCTACAACAGCCAGGTATCGGAGAAGCTGACCGAACGTCTGCGCGAACTCGCCAACAGGTCGAAGGTGCCTGTGGTCGGTGTCAGCGAGACGATGCCGCCAAATACGTCCTTTCAGGACTGGCTACTCGGTGAACTCGACGCGCTCGACAAGGCGCTGAGCGGGCCGAGCTCGTGAGCATCATTACCGTCGATCACGCCACGCTGAGCGTCGGCGGCCGCATCGTGCTTGCCGACATCAGCTTCAAGATCGAAGCCGGCGAATTCATTGGCGTGCTGGGTCCGAACGGGGCTGGCAAAACGACGTTGATGCGGGCAATCCTTGGATTGCTGTCGCCTGACGGTGGCAACCTGAAAGTTTTCGGTCGAACTCCCGAGCGCGGAAATCCTGAAATTGGTTATCTTCCGCAGGTGCGCACGGTGCTGCCCGACCTGCGGGTGCGCGGACGTGACTTCATTGCCAGTTCGCTCTATGGCGAGCGTTGGGGGCTGCCCCTACGAAGCCAGCATGACGGCGATGCAATCGAGGCCACGCTTGAAGCCATCGGCGCCCGCGATCTTGCAGCGCGACCATTGTCAGAGATGTCCGGTGGAGAACGCCAGAGGCTTCTTCTGGCGCAAGCGCTCATCGGACATCCGAAATTGTTGCTGCTCGACGAGCCCTTGATCAGCCTCGACGCGCGCCATCAGGAAGTCGCGATTGACGTCGTGCGCACCGTTTGCCGCGAACGAAAGATCACCGTTTTGTTCAGCGCCCACGAGCTCAACCAGCTGCTCGGTACGCTCGACCGTGTTCTCTATCTCGGGAATCGGCAGGCCGTGCTGGGCACGGTGGACCAGGTGGTCAACGCACCGGTGCTCTCGCGATTGTATGGCACAGAAATCCAGGTTTTTCGCGCCGACGGCCATATCTTCGTGATGTCGCGTGGCCGCGACATGGAGCGGGTGGATCACATGCATGACCATGATCATGGTCATGGCCACAACCACGATCATGGGCACCATCATCACTGACATGTTCGCTTATGAATTCATGACGAATGCGTTCGCAGCGTCAGGCATCGCTGCGCTTGTATCGGGCATAGTGGGCTATTTTCTTGTCATGCGCGGCCAGACCTTCGCCGGTCACGCGCTCTCTCATATTGGCTTCGCGGGAGCGACCGGCGCCGGCTTGATCGGATTTGCGCCACTTTGGGGCCTGCTCATTTTCACGTTGGCGGCCGGCATTGCGATGGGCGCCTTGGGCGAGCGCATCAGCAATCGCGATGTCGCGATTGGGGTGATCCTGGCGCTGGCGCTGGGCTTCGGCCTGCTGTTTCTGCACTACTACACTTCATTTGCGACACAGGCGACGACGCTCCTGTTCGGCAATGTGCTGGCGGTCGATCATTCGATGATTGTTACGCTGGCGGTCCTTGGCCTGATCACTCTTGCCGCCCTCGCCGCGATCATGCGGCCACTGATTTTCGCCACTCTGCAGCCGGAACTGGCTGAGGCCAAGGGCGTGCCGATGCGCTTTGTCTCGACAGCCTTCCTCGCCATCGTGGCACTGGCGGTGTCGCAATGTGCGCAGATCGTCGGCGTGCTGCTGGTGTTCACATTGATGGTCGGCCCGCCGGCCGCGGCGCAGCGTCTGACAACAGGGCTCTGGAGTGGACTCGTCGCGTCGGCGGCCCTTGCACTCGCCGAGGCATGGCTTGGCCTGACAATGGCCTTCTATACCGACTGGCCGGTGAGCTTCTGTATCGCCGCCTTAAGCGCGCTCGTCTATTTCGCGTCTCTCATGACCTCAACGCGAATGGGGCCGGCGCAGGCAGCGCCGGCCCCATAGTCGCGCGAGATTGCGCGTGACTACATCTTCGCGCCGTGCTCGGTCATGTACTTCACGGCGCCCGGGTGCCACGGTATCGGCGAATAGTCCTTGACCTGATTTTCCATCAGGAAGTTTTTCGCCTCGCCATGCACGGCGACGAGATCGGCTTTCTTGTCGAAGATTGTTTTTACGATGGTGTAGGCATCCTGATCCGACATTTTCGCATTCGAAACCAGGATGTTCCACACGACGGTGTTCTTGTTTTCGGTGGTCTGTCCCGGGTAAGTGCCTGCCTTGATGGTGCTGCCGGCATAAAGGTTGCCGTACTTGGCATTCATCTTCGCGGCAAGGTCGGCGTGGTCGATCAGCTTGATCTTGACGCCCGGAGTTGCACCGAGATCGGTCACGGCCGAGGTCGGCAGCCCACCCACCCAGAAAAAGGCATCGATCTTATGATCCTTGAGCGCGTTGACGGACTCGGCGACGCCGAGCCGCTCACGCTTCATGTCCTTGTCCTTGTCGAGACCGGCAGCCTCGATGACGCGGAATGCCATCACCTCGGTGGCGCTGCCACCCGAACCGGTAGAGACGCGCTTGCCCTTGAGGTCAGCCACCTTCTCGATGCCGGTCCCTTCGATGGTCACCACGTGCATCTGGTTCGGATAGAGCACCATCAGGGTGCGCACCGGGACTTCCGTGCCCTTGAACTTGTCCTGGCCTTTGTACGCGTCGAGCGCGGCGTCAACCATGGAGAAGGCAAGTTCGCTGTTGCCGGAATTGATCAGCTTGAGATTGTCGACCGAGCCGCCGGTGACTTCAGCCGTTGCCTGAATGCCCGGCAATGTTTTCGACAGGACATTGGCGAGCCCGCCGCCGAGCGGGTAATAGACCCCGCCGGTCCCGCCGGTGGCGATCGATATGGCGCGCTGCTGCGCCAACACTGTGCCGGCAGCGAGTGTGGCGGCCACGGACAGCACCGCAAGACCTGTTTTTTTGCCATTCGTGAAGCGCTTCGACATTCGTAATCCTCCCTTTGACTCTTGTTCTTGTACACCTATGCAGGAAGTTTCGCCGGAACAAATCGCTGTTTCAATAGGATTGCGGCGACCAAGGCTAGCCCGAACGGCGCGGGATAAGGAATATCGAGGCCGGTGATCGTCTCGGCCAGGCCCTCCAGCAGGCTGGGGAACACCAGCAGCAGCCCTGCCAGCAACCATAACCACCGCTCAGCCCGGGTGTTCCTTCGCAGCGCCCAGTTCTGCGCCGCCGCTGCAAGTGCTGCAAGACCGATTGCGGTTTTAAGGGTTATCCAGATGAGGTCATAGAAC
>JBKPLN010000398.1:0-2708 GCA_046731635.1 Pseudomonadota bacterium
GCACTGTCCTGCGTTTGCATTTGCTGGTGAGCATCGACAAGAAAATGATCGAAATTCTCAATGCGAATGAGTCCGAGCCGCGGATATTCCATGTCTGTGAGCGTGTAAAGCGCGACCGTTAGCGTCGTGGCAAAAATGAGCATGTGAATCCAGCTGCGCGATTTGGCAGCGGCCATACCGAATCCAGCAAGTAACGAGCCGCCTAGTCCAAGACCGAACAAAATGACGTAGATGATTTGAGGCGGATGCTTTTCGGCGGCCCCGAGCCGCAGACGCGCAACTTCGAACAAGTTGGCAAGCACCGGGAGAGCCTGCCCACATGCCGGGCTAAAGTTACTCTTTGGGCATGCCCCCAACTGCCGCGTTCCATAGTTCATTTTTAAAACTGAGGATTTTGTCCTCCTGCCTGTCAGAAAAATCTTCGGTTCGTTTTAACAGGGAGTAATCGTGTGGCATGCGATAGAGGTCGATGCGGGCTTGGACATAGTTTCTAAGTTTGCTCTGCAGGTCGCGAGCAACCTCGCTTTCGAACAGGGCAAGACGATCATGTGCCGTGCTGGCAGCATTTGCCTCTTGGATGACGAGTTGTCGGCGGTCATCGAACCGCTGCAGGGCGCCAGAAATCGTGAATGCCAAGAGCAAGCCCATCAATGCAAATACGGCGCCCTCGACGGTGGTGAGGCCCGTCATGGTGCCAGCATCTTTTTGCAAGTATCGCAAACCGAGCTGTCGCCCGTAGTTCAACAGAAATATTGAACTGACGAAAAAGGCGGCAGCGATGAGTACGGCAAAAAGGAAGAAGATCATTTGCAAAGTCTCTCGTTGGGAGGTCCCGAGGTCAGGGCCAACATTCCCATCAGGAACTGTGACTATAAGTTGACGCAACCTGAGTTGGCCTACGATTTGCGGCCACGTGTGTCGCGGCGATACGACTCTCACACCCTCACAAATTTATGCCGCACCAAAGTACCAAGCCGAGCAGGCGATCCACCATAATCGCGATCCACGCTGCGTCAATCCGACACAACGGATATGTACCAACATCCGGGACACACACGGAGTAATAGCAGCCATGAGTTGCTATCAACTAGGTTAGCTGTCATGGGATGCAGTGCCGGTCAACGTGAGCTAGGGATTTTTGAATGCCATCTAGCGTTGTGCGACCTCCGACGAGAGAGGGCGCCAAGGTTCAGTCGGAGCAAGAATTGGAATTTGATCGGTGGCGCATTGCGGTCGATATAGTCAAGCGCATCCGAGAAGCTGGAATAAGTTGCGAACTGTTTGACAGTGTCCAAGACCGCCACTGATGCCCTAGCTGATGGCTGCCAGCGAATTCACGGTTTTCCTGATTGATGATGATCCTGGCGTACTGAGATCATTGGACAGGCTTCTTCAAGCTGCTGGTTACGAAACGAAGCCGTATCAGTCGGCGGAAGCATTTCTAAACGAGCATGATGCTTCGATCCCCGGTTGCGCTGTGCTTGATCACGCGATGCCAGGGTTAAGCGGCTTGGATTTGCAGGAGGCGCTTCGTCAGGGCATCCGCCGACCGGTAATATTTTTGACTGGCCAAGGGACTATTCCCGAGAGCGTAAAAGCCATGAGGGCGGGCGCGGTAGATTACCTGACCAAGCCCGTGGACAACGTCGAATTACTGAGCGCGATAAAGTTGGCTGAGGAATGCGATAAAACACGGCGCGATGCTGAAGCACGGAACAAACTAGTTCTGCAGAAATTGGCAAAGCTTACTCGGCGCGAAAAAGAAACTCTAAAGCTTGTGATCAAGGGTTTGTTAAACAAACAGATCGCCGGTGTCATGGGGTCACCGAGAAGACAATCAAGGTGCACCGCATGAGGGTCTTTAAGAAAATGGGCGCGAGGAACTTAGCCGAGCTGGTCCGAATGACAGCGGAATACCTTTAGAACGAAGCTCACAGTGATGTCCGCTATTGGCCCAAAGCAGACATGACGGTTTGCAGCGCACACGTCCGCTTTCGGGGGTAAAGCGGACATGACGATTGCACTGCGGAATGTCTGCTTATGATGCTGTGGTCGGCGCCGGCTCAGCGGCATCGAACCGCAATGATTGGCGCATCTCGTTTTGATCCAGACTCATGTCAACGGCGCGACCGAGCGAACGCATGGGCTTACCGGAATGTTTCGCGACTTGATTGTTACGAAAGTTTTCAGGGCGGAGAGATTTTTGCGGCGCGCGGCTAAATTGGCTGCACCCTTACCGGCAGCGGGAGCCACGTCCCGCCCCAGCCAAACGGGTCCAGATCTTCAATGATCGGGACAGCCTGTTCGTAGGAATACCGCGAACCAGTCAACTCTAGCATAAATTTCGCAGACACCCGTGACTCTGTCGTCCAGGTACGTGTGCGGAAAACCCCCGTCGTTTGTCCGAGAAGCATCGGGCGCACATGGCCTGCCGGAAATCCAAACCCGGGCGGGAACCCCATCAACAGGAGATGAAACGCAATGACCGATGTAACGAACGAAAACACACCTGCGACCACCGAAGAAGCGAATGGTGACACGCACGCACCTACGCGGTGGACCAAGGGAATGCCGAGTCCGAATCCGGCTGGCAGACCAAAAATGCCGAAGACCGTCAAGGAAGTGAAGGAGCTTGCAAAAGAATTCACTCCGATGGCGCTCAAAACACTCGCTGCGGTTTGCAGCAACCCAAAGGCGCCGCCTGCAGC
>JBKPLN010000399.1:0-8469 GCA_046731635.1 Pseudomonadota bacterium
GTGGATGGCCTCGACGGACCGATGGCGCGGGCCTTCGAGGTGGAAAAGCTGCTGCCGCGCTGGTCGGGCAACACGCTCGACCTTGTCGTCGACTTCACGACCTATGTCTTCGTCCCGGCTTTTGCCATCGCGGCCAGCGGGCTGTTGCCGCAGGTTTTGGCCATTCCGGCCGGCATTGTCGTGGTGATCACCGGCGCACTTTATTTCGCCGACCGCGACATGAAGACCGACGACAACTACTTTCGCGGTTTTCCCGCGGTATGGAATTTGGCCGCCTTCTATCTTTATTTGCTCGAGCCGCCGGAATGGGCCGCCGCAATTGCAATCGTGGTGCTGGCCGGATTGAGTTTTGCGCCGATCAAGTTTCTTCATCCTTTGCGCGTGCAGCGCTGGCGCACGATCAATATCGCACTTTTGGCGGCGTGGGCGGTGCTGGCGTTTATTGCCATCGTTCAGGATCTCTCGCCAGGACTCAATGTAACGCTGCCGCTATCTCTCATCGCGGTCTATTTTTTCCTGATTGGATTGTTGCGAACCCCCGCCTGATCGTGTTCGATCGCCGCCGGAAATTACGGAGCAAGCCATGTCTCGACCCGTTCTGCTGATCGCCGGCGGCAGCCGCGGTATCGGTGCCGCCAGCGCGAAATTGGCCGGCGCACGCGGGTACGATGTCGCGGTCAATTACAAGACCAATTCAAATGCCGCGGCAGGTGTTGTCGAGGCCGTAAAGAAGGCCGGCGGCAAGGCGATTGCAGTGCAGGGCGATATGGCGATCGAGAAGGATATCGAGCGCGTATTCGACGCTACCGCGGATGCTCTCGGCCCGATCACGCATTTCGTGCACAGCTCAGGGATCATCGGAGACAATTCCCGGCTGGACGAGGTCAGTTCCGCCACCATCCGTGAGGTGCTCGACCTCGATACCTTCGGCGCGCTGCTGTGCCTGCGCGCCTGCGTCAAACGCATGTCGACCAAGCACGGCGGCAAAGGCGGCTCGGTCGTGATGTTGTCGTCAATGGCGGCGCCGTTGGGCGGCGCCAATGAGTGCGTGTGGTATGCGGCTGCCAAAGCGGGAGTCGACTCCATGGTGATCGGCGTGTCGCGGGAGGTCGCCAAGGAGGGGATGCGCGTCAATGCCATAACGCCGGGCGTGATCGCCACCGACATTCAGCCGCCCGGGCGGGTCGAGCGCGTAACGCCGATGCTTCCAATGGGCAGGGCGGGGCAGGCGGACGAAGTGGCGGAAGCGGTGCTCTTCCTGCTTTCGGACGGTGCTTCCTACATCAACGGTGCGAACTTGCGCGTGTCTGGTGCGCGCTGATCCGCCTTGCGCTTGGCGACTGGCCGCCTATGATCGCCGCCGAAATTCCATCCATAACAACACAATCGTATTCCAAGGAGTAAAACATGGTCGCGGCAGTGCGCGTTCACAAACCCGGTGGTCCCGAGGCTCTGACGTTCGACGACGCTGAGATTCCCGCGCCCGGCCAAGGCCAGATCAAGATCAAGCAGCATGCCAGTGGCGTCAATTTCATCGACGCGTATTTCCGGATGGGCATGTATCCGTCCCCCGTCGGCCTGCCCTTCATCGCGGGCAATGAAAGTGCCGGCGAAGTCATGGCGGTCGGCCCCGGCGTGACTGACATCAAGGTCGGAGATCGGGTGGCCTACGTCGGCCCGCTGGGCGGCTATGCGGCCGAGCGCCTGGTGCCGGGGGATCGCGCGGTGAAACTGCCTGACAATATTTCATACGAGCAGGCCGCCGGCATGATGCTCAAGGGCATGACCGTGCAGTATCTGCTCAATCGCACATACAAGGTCGAGAAAGGCACCGTCTGCCTGATACACGCTGCGGCCGGCGGCGTCGGCCTCATCGCCTGCCAGTGGGCAAATTATCTTGGTGCGACAGTTATCGGCACCGTCGGCTCAAAGGAAAAGGCCGAACTCGCCAAAAAGAACGGCTGCCATCACACAATCCTTTATCGGGACGAAGATTTTGTTGCGCGGGTGAAAGAGATCACCAGCGGCAAGCTCTGTGACGTGGTTTACGACGGCATCGGCAAGAGCACCTTCCCGGCTTCGCTCGATTGCCTGCGTCCTCTCGGCTATTTCGTGAGCTTTGGCAGCGCGTCGGGGCAGATTGACGCCTTCAACATCAACATCCTGCAGACCAAGGGTTCTCTTTTCGCAACGCGGCCGACGCTCAATAATTACGTTGCCAAGCGCGAGGATCTGATGACAACCGCGGCCGACCTGTTCAAGGTTGTCGGATCCGGCGCGGTGAAAATTCCGATCAACCAGAAGTATCCGCTCAAGGATGCTGCAAAGGCACACAGGGACATGGAAGGCCGCGAGACCACGGGTTCAACCATCCTCATACCCTAGTCGTCGGATGATGTCGTACGTGGTGGCGGTAAGCGATCTGCTCGCCACCGCGAATGTCTCGTATGCCGGCAGTGTTCCCGATGCCGAAGCAGCTGGAAACTGCGCGGAAACACTGCGCCATGTGCCACACGGCGAAGCCCACGCATCTAAGCTTCCGGAAGCGCCAAAAAACATCATTCTGGAAACGACAGCCGACCTACGAAAATATGCTGTCGTGATTCTTACCCAGACGGTCCGGACCAAGCCATGCCGCTCGGCAACGAGACCGAGATGACCGACGAGGAGCGTGCAATACTTGGCCGATGGCTGAGAGACCTCCCTTGACCGACGGCACGAAACCGATTGGCGTCGTGGCCACGTTCGTCATCGCGACGATTGCGCTCCTTGTTGGTCAACTCTCCGGGATTGCGGCACTAATCGGGTCGTATGGCTTCAACCTGAAAGAAGTCGGCGCCCTGAGCCAGCATGGCGGCGCCATCGTACTTTTTATCTTTGTCTCCGCGCCGGTGCAGGTGGCACTGCTGGCATTGGCGGCAAGTCACAAAGGAAGCGTCGCAGAGTACCTCGGCTACAGGCTGCCCCGACGCGGCGAATTGGTTGCAGCCGTACTGGTTCTCACGGCCCTGATCATCGTGGGCGACACCGAGAGTTGGCTCGCGGGCCGTCATATTGTCGATCGCTTCCAGAGCGACATCTACCAGGCAGCAAAAAGTGCAAACTTGCTGCCACTGCTCCTGATAGCAATCACTGTCCTGATTCCGATCAGTGAAGAGACCCTTTTCCGTGGTTTTCTGTTTCGCGGATGGCTGAGATCCCCACGCGACGCCTGGCCGGTCATTCTCATCGCGGCCGCGATCTTTGCGATCATTCATGTTCAATACGATTGGTTCCTCATTGGTCAGGTATTCATTTTCGGCGTGTTCTTTGGGTGGGTGCGCTGGGCAACCGGCTCAACCATTTTGACAATGCTGCTGCACGGGCTCGTGAATATTGAAGGCATGATCGAAACGATGCTGGCTGCCGGTAGTTGACGACCGTCGGACTTTGATCCGATCCGCCAGCTCAGAGCAGGGCCGCGATACGGGCGATAGCCGGGTGGTGATTGATGCCAGCCGGCAATCTGGGAAGCCCGATGACTTCGACGCCGGCCGCAAATCGTTCGATGCTCGCCACCGTGTCATCGAGCGCGACGGTGTCGCGATCGCTTTCGCTGACGATGATTGCGGCGATGGTGAGCTTTCGCTGACGCAATACATCGAGCGCGGTGAGTGTGTGGCTGATGGTGCCGAGATAGCCGCCGACAACAAGCAACACCGGAACATCAAGCGCGGCCATCCAGTCGAGGACGGTGAGTCGGCCGTTGAGAGGGACCATGATGCCGCCCACGCCCTCGATAAAGAGCGGTCCTTTGGCGGCACCGATCGCGAGGCGACTGAATTCAACCACCTTCTCAAAGTCGATGCTGCGCCCTTCGCGGGCAGCGGCGAGATCGGGCGCCAGCGGAGCACGAAAGCGCCAGGGTGCTATCCGGTCGACCTCGTCAGCGGTAACCGGCCGGCCAAGCGCGGTCAGCAGAACCGCCGGATCGCTTGTCTGGACAACGGAGGAGTCATAGCCACTGACAACCGGTTTCAGTGCTTCGACTGGTTGGTTTGACTCGCGCAAGTAGCGAACAAGCGCCGCGGTGACGAATGTTTTTCCGATATCGGTGCCGGTCGAGGTTACGAAATAGGACGCCACGGTTTCACGCCAGTATCTTTTCGCGCACGATATCGGCCAACCGTTCGACGTGATCGTCAGGGTGTTGCGCCGTAAAGGTCAGTCGCAGGCGCGCCGTGCTTGGGGGGACAGTAGGCGGACGGATGGCGACGGCCAGATAGCCATGACTTTCCAGCAAACGCGACGCGGCCAGTGCATTCTCTTCGTCGCCTATCAAGACCGGCACGATCGGACTCTGCGCTTCGGGCAGGCCCGCGCGCTTCGTGAACGCTTTTGCCTTCTGCACCGGCCGCGCCGCATACGCGGGCTCGCGCTCGATCAAGTTCAAGGCTGCAACGGCGGCCGCCACGCATGCAGGTGGCAGGCCGGTCGAGTAGATCAATGTGCGCGAGCGATTGCGCATTAAATCGATTACGGATGCCGATGCGCAGAGGTAACCGCCGTACGAGCCGATCGCTTTTGACAGGGTGCCCATCTGCAGCGGGACAGGCACATATGAGTTCCCCACGAAGCTCGACCCATGGCCTCCGCCGACTACCCCGATGCCGTGGGCATCGTCCGACATCAGCCAGGCGTCGTATTCGTTTGCAACGACGAGCAAGTCGGCGAGAGGGGCCAGATCGCCGTCCATCGAAAACACTCCGTCGCTCACGATCATGACGCGACCGTGCCCGCCGCGATGTGCCGCCAGGAGCGAACGGGCATGCCCAACATCGTTGTGGCGAAAAGTGAGGACCGCGCCGCGGGACAATTGCGCCCCGGCGTGAATACAGGCGTGCGAAAGTTCGTCGACCAGCACCAGCCCGTCACGCCCGACCAGCACAGGAATAATGCCGGTGTTGGCGAGGTAGCCGGAGCCAAAGACGCAGGCAGATTCGGTTCGCTTGAGGCGCGCGAGACGGGATTCAAGCTGGGCGTAGAGAGGGTGATTGCCGGTCACCAGCCGGGACGCGCCGGACCCCGCGCCATACTCCTCGATGGCAGCGATGGCTGCGCGCTTTATCTCGGCATGCTGGGTGAAGTTGAGATAGTCGTTGCATGAGAACGACAGGAGCTTACGGCCGCCACGCTCGACCCAGATGCCATCCTCGCGCAGCGTTTCGTCCAGCGCGCGATAGAGGTGGCGGCGCTTAAGTTCGTCCAGCTTGCCTTCGGCGAAGGCGTCGAGTGAGCGCATGGTGACCTTGCCAGCTAGCACGCCAGATGCTTAGCACGAACGGACCGGGGACATGTAATGACGCGCCGGACGAGCAAAAACAGCCTGCTGCCGGGTTGGTACGACGCCGGATTGGAGCACATCTGGCTGCCTTACGCGCAGATGAAAACGGTCCCGAGTCCATTACCGGTCGTGCGCACCCAGGGCGCCCGGATTGTGCTGGCAGATGGTCGAGAGCTGATCGACGGCATCGCAAGTTGGTGGACCGCATGCCATGGCTATAACCATCCGCACATCCGGCAGGCCGTGGAGGAGCAACTTGCCTTGATGCCGCACGTCATGTTCGGTGGGCTCGCGCACGAACAGGCGTTCCGGCTCGCGCGACGTCTCGCCACGTTGCTGCCCGGCGATCTGAGCCTGGTGTTCTTTTCCGACTCCGGTTCGGTCGCCGTCGAAGTCGCGCTCAAGATGGCGACGCAATATTGGATGAACAGGGGACAACGCAAGAAATCTCGATTGATTGCATTCAAAGGTGCCTATCATGGCGATACTACAGGCGCGATGGCGTTGAGCGATCCGGAAGCGGGCATGCACGCCAAGTTTTCGGGATTGCTGCCAAACCACCTGATTGCGGACCTGCCGGAAGGCGAAGCACCGGCGGCGGCGCTCGAAAAGCTGCTTGCCACGTCGAACAGCACGATCGCCGGAATAGTCGTCGAGCCATTGGTGCAAGGCGCGGGCGGCATGAAATTTCACGATGCCGCGGTACTTCAGCGCCTGCGCGCGCTGGCCGATCGATACGACGCGCTGTTGATCTTTGACGAGATCTTCACCGGCTTCGGCCGAACGGGAAGTTTTTTTGCATGCGAGCAGGCAAACGTTGTCCCTGACATCATTACACTATCAAAAGCGCTGACCGGCGGCGTGCTTCCGCTCGCCGCGACCATTGCATCGGACAGGGTATTCGATGCGTTTTGGGCGGACGAGCAAGCCAAGGCATTGATGCACGGACCGACATATATGGCGAATGCGCTGGCATGTGCCGCCGCCAATGCCTCGCTTGACCTGTTCGAGCAAGAGCCTCGCCTGCGTCAGGTGGCCGATATTGCGCTCGCATTGGAACGCGAGCTGGCGCCGTGCCGTGAGTTTTCGCGCGTAAAGGACGTGCGCGTAAAGGGCGCGATCGGCGTCGTCGAGCTCGACCGGGTCGATGATCTTGATGACTTGCGTGCGCGTTTCGTGGAGGAGGGCGTCTTCATCCGCCCTATCGGCAATATCGTTTACCTGACCCCGGCCTTCACGATCACCGCCGCAGAGCTCAAGACTTTGACCGATGCCGTTGTCAAAGTCGTTCGCGACTTCAGGTAATCCGGCAGGGACCGATCAAAATCCGACCGCGGTCCCGTGCAGATCGTATTCGTCAGCACGCTCTATTTTGACTGTGGCAATTTCGCCGACGCGCAATGGCCGGCGGCTCGCCACGTAGACTGCGCCGTCGATCTCCGGCGCGTCCGCCATCGAGCGGCCTTTGGCAACAGTCGGGCCAGTCTCGTCGATGATCACTTTTTGGCGACTGCCAATCTTGCGTTTCAACCGGCGGGCCGAAATCGCTTGCTGGATCTGCATGAAGCGGTGCCAACGCTGTTCCTTCACATCGTCAGGAACCGGTGCGGCCATGTCGTTGGCGGCCGCGCCTTTCACCGGCTCGTATTTGAAGCATCCGACCCGATCGAGCGATGCCGCTTCGAGCCATTCGACCAGCATGTCGAAATCTGCGTCGGTTTCCCCGGGAAATCCGACGATGAAAGTCGAGCGCAGGGTGAGATCTGGGCATTGATTACGCCAGCTCGCGATGCGCTCCAATGTTTTCTCCTGCGCCGCCGGGCGGCGCATTCGTTTGAGGACTTCGGGGGAGGCGTGCTGAAAGGGGATGTCCAGATAAGGCAACACCTTTCGATCGGCCATCAGCGAAATGACTTCGTCCACGTGAGGATAGGGATAGACGTAGTGCAGCCGCACCCAGACGCCGAGCTCGCCAAGGGCACGCGCAAGATCAATGAACTTCGCGCGCACCTCGCGATCGCGCCATTTGCTCGCCGCGTATTTGATGTCCAACCCATAGGCCGAAGTGTCCTGCGAGATTACCAGAAGCTCCTTGACTCCCGCTACCACGAGTTTTTCGGCCTCGCGCAGAACGTCGGCCGCCGGACGCGATACCAGGTCGCCGCGCAGGCGCGGGATGATGCAGAATGAGCAGCGGTTGTTGCAGCCTTCCGAAATTTTCACATAGGCATAGTGGCGCGGCGTCAGCTTGATGCCTTCAGGCGGCACCAGGTCGAGAAACGGGTCGTGCTTCGGCGGCAGCGCTTTATGGACGGCCTCGACCACCGTTTCGTATTGCTGTGGGCCCGTAATCGCCAGAACATCAGGATAGGCGGCCGAAATGCTTTCCGGCTCCGCGCCCATGCATCCGGTGACGATGACTTTGCCATTTTCCTTGAGCGCGTTTCCGATCGCTGCGAGCGACTCGGCCTTGGCGCTGTCAAGAAAGCCGCATGTGTTCACAATGACAAGGTCGGAGCCCTGGTGTTGCCGGGACAGCTCATAGCCCTCCGCGCGCAGGCGCGTGACAATGCGTTCGCTGTCGACCAACGCCTTCGGACAGCCAAGCGACACAAAGCTCACTTTAGGAGCAGTGGCGTCGGGTTTTGCAGCAGGATCACGCATGGAGCAGGGGCTAGCCGCGATGTACGGCAAGATCAAGGAGCCCCATCTGGGAGGGAAGGAAGTATTTCGGTCAAGGAAATAGGGATTATCTACCTTTTCGGCAACGCTTCTGCTTCGGCATAGAACTTCTTTGTCCCTGCTGTGGCTCGACGCCGCTCAGCGGCTCAATCTCGCGAAGTTGCTGTGCCACAAGGGGAAATCGCGCAAAAATTCCTCAGACCGCGATTGGATTTAGACCTATAGCGAGGCCGGGTAAGCAGGTTGATAAGAAAATGCCCGCACGTTGAGTGCAGTACGGCAGAATGCGGCTCTGTCGTCGAAGCCGCTTTCGGAAGTAAAGCAGACATGAACCTTGTGCGGAAATTCGCTTTCGCGGTCGCTATTGGGAGTAAAGCGGACATAGCTCCCGCATCGTTAGTTGCCGGCGCCTGGACGTTGCATCACCTTGCATGTCCGCCGTCTGGCCCGAAGCGAGCATGCTC
>JBKPLN010000400.1:0-10304 GCA_046731635.1 Pseudomonadota bacterium
GCCGTAGGTCAGCGCCTCGATCAGGTCGAGTGGCAAATTGGGGTAAAGAAGCGTGGGAAGGGCGGTCCACACCAGGGTGTGGAGCAGCAGGATGGCAGCCAAAGCCTGCGCCGGGGATGCGGCGATCCGGGTCAACAAGGCAAAAACATGGGACGCCGGCCACATCGGCTTTGCGGTCCACATAAATACAAGTTCCTGCGAATAACGAGCGGTTTCACGCTACCATATCAGTACTTCGAGTTGCGCGGAGCCACAGCCTTGTGGACACTGGTATCCGGCCAGGCGAATCAGCCGCCAACAGGGGCATTGCGCAGGCCACTTCGGTCGGCCCAGGATAAATCGTATGCGTCGTATCAGCGCTATCTTCATTGCGGCCTGCGTCGTTCTTATCGCCGCCTCGATCGGAGCGGTGCTCTATCTCGGCTTCAACGTCGATGCGAGCACCTCGGCAATTGTGGCGCTGGCCACCCTGACGGGCATGGCGCTTTTCAACTCAATCAGCAATCGTCTGCGCGACCGAACCGATCTTGGCGATCAGATCGCTGATTTGTCGCGGGGCACGGCCGATCTCGCTCGCCAGGTTGCGGAGATCGCCCGTCGTCTCAGCACAGCGGAAATCAAACTGGCATCCGCGACACAGCGTGCGCAAGCGGCAAGCGACCCTCTGGCCGCCGAAATCGGCGAACTTGGTGGATTGGTGAGACAGGTCGCCGAGACCGTCGCCTCGCACGCGGCTGCATTGCAAAAGCAGGGTGCATTGTCGGGTCGGCCCGCGCCTGCAGGTCAGACTAACGTGCGGCCGGTCGAAAGCGCGCCCACCGGCAGCGAGAACGACATGACTGCAGGAACCGCGCGATTCCGCGGCCTTTCGCGCGAGAGCATCGCGGACCTGATCTCCAAAGCCATCGACGCGAACCGTGTTGACCTCTATCTGCAGCCCATCGTGACACTCCCGCAGCGCAAAGTGCGCTACTACGAGGCGCTGTCGCGCTTGCGCACGGAAAACGGTGAAGTCGTTCCAGCCATCGATTTCATCGATATCGCCGAAAGCATCGGCCTGATGCCGAAGCTCGACAATCTGGCGGTGTTTCGTTGCGTGCAGGTCACTCGCCGCCTGCTCTTGAAAAGTCGCGACGTCGGCGTTTTCTGCAATCTCAGTGCCGCCACGCTGACGGATGGGCTGATGTTCCGACAATTCCTCGATTTCATGGATGCAAACCGCGCGCTCGCGGCGTCATTGATGTTCGAATTCACGCAGGCAGCATATCGCAGCTTCGGACCGATCGAACATGAGAGCCTTGCGGCCCTGGCCGAGCGTGGCTTCCGTTTTTCAATGGATCATGTCACCGACCTGCACATGGAACCCAATGAGCTCGCAAATGGGTCGTTTCGTTTTCTGAAAGTGCCGGCAAGATTGCTTCTTAACAAGGCTGCCTCCACGCACACCGATATCGACCCCGAGGATCTTGCCGACCTGCTCGCGCGCTCCGGCATCGATCTCATTGCCGAACGCATCGAAACTGAGACAACGGTCGTCGATCTTCTCGATTATGACGTTCGTTTCGGACAAGGCTTCCTGTTCTCTCCACCCAGACCGGTACGGGCGGAAGCGCTGCAGGGCACGGGTGAGAACGGAAAGCCGGATGTGAGCGATAGTCCAGGCGCTCTGCTGGCTGCCAGCTGACCGGTTCGGGCCGCCCTTGAGCGCCGCCTTGCCGCTCCTCCCGCACTTCTCGGCGCTTGCGCGCGAGTACGATGTGGTGCTTTCGGACGTTTGGGGCGTCATTCACAACGGCATTGCCGCACACCTGCATGCCTGCGACGCACTCATGCGCATGCGGGCCCAAGGCGGCGTTGTGATATTGGTCACCAACGCCCCACGACCGAACGAGGTTGTGGCGCGCCAACTCGAGCGCTTGTTCGTTCCACGAGAGACGTATGACGCGATTGTTTCATCCGGTGACGTCACCCGCAGCGTGATCATGCGGCGGCGCGGTCAGTCGCTGAACCATCTTGGTCCTGAGCGCGATCGCTCGATATTCACCGGCCTCGACGTACTTTTCGCGTCTTTGGAAACAGCCGACTACGTCGTCTGTTCGGGTCTCGAGGACGACGAAACTGAAACCCCCGAGGATTACCGCTCCCGGCTGGAATTCATGCTGTCTCGCAATCTGTTCATGGTGTGCGGCAATCCCGACGTGGTCGTGGAGCGCGGGTCAACGCTGGTCTATTGCGCTGGGGCTATCGCTGATTTGTACGCGCGGATGGGTGGCGAAGTCCTCTACGCCGGAAAACCTTATCCGCCGATCTACGACATGGCGCTGGCGAAGGCGGAAAGCGCAGGCGGCCGCAAGATCGCGCCCAGCCGGGTGCTGGCAATTGGCGATTCGGTGCGAACGGATCTCAAGGGCGCACGCACCGTGGGCATCGATTTCCTTTTCGTGACTTCAGGCATTCACGCCGAGGAGCTGGGTAGTCGCGAGGAGCCCGACGGCGCCGCTATGCTAGAGACATTCGCCGCCGCCGGCGGCATGCCAAAGGCAGTCATGCGTGATTTGACGTGGTAGTGCTCAAGCCGCTGGCGCGGGAATTTGTTCTTGTCCGAATACCGCGTCGATCTTGTGCTTGAGCGTCTGCGCGTTGAAGGGCTTCACGATATAATTCGATACGCCTGCCTTTTTGGCCGCGATCACGTTCTCGGTTTTCGATTCCGCGGTGACCATGATGAAGGGGATTTCCGCCAGCGCAGGGTCGGCGCCCATCTCCTGCAACAGGGCAAAGCTGTCATCGGCTCCATGTTCCAGTCGGAAATGACAAGGCCATAGTCACGCCGGCGCAATTTGGCAAGCGCGGTCGATCCGTCGTTGGCATCGTCGACCTGCTCGAAACCGAGTTGCTTGAGGAGATTATGCATGATGCGAATCATCGTGTTGTAGTCATCCACGACGAGTACGGGCTTGGTCAGATCGACGGCCATCGCGCATGTGCCCGCAACGGGCTCTCCCCCGAAGGTGGCGATAGATAGCAACGGGCCTTGAATAACCCGTTAATTTGGAGGTTTGTTAACGGCGCGCTAACCGTAACGGCGCCGAAAGCTCGGCCCGATGAAAACATATGCAGGTTTATGACTACCTTCTGCTTCAGTCGATCGGAAAAGCGATGAACAAGCCCGGTGTGCCGACAAGACAGTTCCATGTTGTGCGCGGCGGTGCGGAGGGCATCGACGCCGGGCCGCTCGCCGGGGCCGTGGTGGCGATCGGCAATTTCGATGGCGTTCATCGCGGGCATCGCGCCGTGATCAAGGCCGCCCAAACGCGCGCGCGCGAACTCGGCCGCAAGGCAGCGGCCCTGACCTTCACGCCGCATCCAAGATTGTTCCTGCGGCCGCAAGACTCGTTGTTTCAGCTTTCCAGCGAGCACGACAAGCTGCGCCTTCTGGCGGGAGCGGGGCTCGATGGTGCTGTCGTTATGCGCTTTGATGCCGCGCTTGCCACCACGGCAGCAGAGGATTTCATCAGGAAGATTCTAGTGGGTGCGCTCGGGATCGGCGGCGCTGTGATCGGCTTTGACTTTCACTTTGGAAAGAACCGCACTGGCTCGCCGAAGTTTCTTGCCGAGGAGGGGGCGCGGCTCGGTTTTGCGGTCGATGTCGCCCCGCCGTTGGAGGATGAGGGCAGGCCGGTGTCATCCGGTGCCGTGCGGGCTGCCCTTGCGGCCGGTCGCGTCGTCGAAGCCACCGAGTTGTTGGGTGCTCCGTGGTTCGTGTCAGGCGAAGTCATTCATGGTGACAAGCGCGGCCGAGAGCTTGGATTTCCGACTGCCAACCTGAGGCTAAGCCCCTCCTGCGGTCTCAAGCACGGCATCTACGCAGTCCGGATAGACATTGCCGGCCAACGCAATGAGGGCGTAGCGAGTTTCGGCCGTCGTCCGATGTTCGACGACGGGGCCCCTTTGCTGGAAGTGTTCCTGTTCGAATTCGATGACGACATCTACGGAAAGACCATCGATGTCGCGTTCATCGGGTGGATCCGGCATGAGCAGAAGTTTGAATCCATCGAGACGCTCAAGGGCCACATGGCCGCGGATGTGGCCCAGGCCCGTGACTCGCTCACGCGTGCCGGCGATGCTTTCCCGGTCCTGGGGCAGGTGTAGCGGTCGCTCGCCCCGGATGATATCCCGGCCTTTCCGCGTTCGGATCGGTTTGCTAGTAAGCGCGTATGCCCAAGCCCGAGCAAGATTATTCGGAAACGCTTTTTCTGCCGCAGACTGACTTTCCCATGCGGGCCGGCTTGCCGCAACGCGAGCCCGAGATCCTAACGCGCTGGCAAAAAGATGACCTTTACACGCAGCTCCGCGCGACGTCGAAAGGACGCGAGAAGTTCATTCTCCACGACGGGCCACCGTACGCGAACGGCAACATCCATATCGGCCACGCGCTGAACAAGATTCTCAAGGACGTGGCCACGCGTAGCCAGCAGATGCTGGGGTTCGATTCCAACTACGTGCCGGGATGGGACTGTCATGGGCTTCCGATCGAATGGAAGATCGAGGAAGAGAACTACCGCTCCAGGAACAAGCCGAAACCGAACCTGTCCGATCCCGGCGCCATGATCGCATTCCGGCAGGAATGCCGCGCATACGCGGAGCACTGGCTCAACGTGCAGCGAGAGGAGTTCATGCGGCTGGGGGTCGTGGGCGATTGGGCGCATCCCTACACGACGATGGATTTTTTCGCCGAGGCGCAGATCGCGCGCGAACTGATGAAGTTTGCCGCCAACGGCACCTTGTATCGTGGCTCAAAGCCCGTGATGTGGAGCGTGGTGGAGAAGACCGCGCTGGCGGAAGCCGAGGTGGAATACGAGGATTACACCAGCGATCAGGTATGGGTGAAGTTTCCGGTCGCGGATATCGCGCTCGAAGGCGACAGTAAAGGCGACGTTGCCGTGGCTTTCGAGCTTGTTGGCAATGCATCCATCGTGATCTGGACCACCACGCCCTGGACGCTGCCCGGCAATCGCGCCGTCAGCTATTCGCCGAGGATATCGTACGGGCTCTACAGGATTGTCGAGGCGCCGGCTGACAACTGGGCAAAAAGCGGCGATCTTCTCATCCTCGCCGACAAGCTGGCCGAAGCTGTTTTTAGGCAGGCCCGCGTCACCGCTTTTGAAAAAGTGAAATCCGTCGGGACGGGCGTGCTCGCCGGCATGATCTGCGATCATCCATTGAAGGCCATTGGTTACGATTTTGCCGTGCCTTTGCTCGCCGGTGAGCACGTGACCGACGAAGACGGCACCGGCTTTGTGCATACGGCGCCCGGACATGGCCGTGACGACTTTGAAATATGGACTGCCAACCGCTCAGCGCTTGAGGCGCGGGGGATCAATCCGGCAATTCCTTACACCGTTGACGAGAACGGCGCGTTCACGGAAGCCGCACCTGGGCTCACCGGCAGGCGCGTCATCAATGACAAAGGCGAGAAGGGCGACGCGAACGAAGCAGTGATCAAGGCATTGATCGAAGCCGGCATGTTGATCGCGCGGGGGCGCCTCAAGCACCAATATCCGCACAGCTGGCGTTCCAAGAAACCGATCATTTTCCGCAATACGCCACAGTGGTTTATCGCGATGGACAAGGACATCGCGACGAAGGGAGACACGTTGCGCCATCGTGCGCTCTCGGCAATCAAGGTCACGCGCTGGGTCCCGCCGCAGGGCGAGAACCGCATCACCGGCATGATCGAGTCGCGTCCCGACTGGGTGATTTCGCGCCAGCGCGCCTGGGGCGTGCCGATCGCCCTGTTTGTGAAGGAAAAGCCGGACGGCTCGGTCGAGATCCTGCAGGATCCGGACGTTGAAGTGCGCATCGTCGAGGCGTTCGAGCAGGAAGGCGCCGATGCCTGGTACAAGCCCGGCGCGCGCGAGCGTTTCCTGGGCGGGCTCGCGAACGATTCATGGAAAAAGATCGACGATATTCTCGACGTCTGGTTCGACTCGGGCTGCACACACGCGTTTGTGCTGGAGGACCCGCAGCACTTCCCGACGCTTGCCGGCATCAAACGCAGGCTGGATGGCGGCAAGGATACCGTGATGTATCTGGAGGGCAGCGACCAGCACCGCGGCTGGTTCCATTCTTCTTTGCTTGAAAGCTGCGGCACGCGCGGACGTGCACCCTATGACCTGGTGCTGACGCACGGCTTCGTGCTCGACGAGCAGGGCCGCAAGATGTCGAAGTCGCTTGGCAATGTCACCGCGCCGCAGGACGTGATCAGGCAATCCGGTGCCGACATCCTTCGCATGTGGGTATGCGCCTCGGACTATGCGGACGATCTCCGCATCGGACCGGAGATCCTCGAGACTACGGTCGAGACCTATCGCAAGCTCCGAAACACCGTGCGCTGGATGCTCGGCAGCCTCGCGCACTTTAACGAGGAGGATCGCGTCGACTCCGACAAGATGCCGGAGCTCGAGCGTCTGATGTTGCATCGGCTTTTCGAGCTCGACGGGCTGGTGCGCAGGGCGTATGCCGAATTCGACTACAAGCGCATCTTTGCCGCGCTGTCGAGCTTGATGACCTCGGATCTGTCGGCGTTCTACTTCGACATTCGCAAGGACACGCTCTATTGCGATCCGTATTCGTCGGTGAAGCGAAAAGCCTGCCTGACGGTGCTCGATCACTTGTTTCGCTGCACGGTTACGTGGCTTGCACCGATGCTTTGCTTTACCGCCGAAGAAGCCTGGCTCTCGCGTTACGGCGACGTCGCGAAGTCCGTCCACCTGGAACCCTTTCCCGACGTTCCGGCGGCGTGGCGTGACGACAGATTGGCCGACAAGTGGCGCAAGATCCGAACCGTGCGCCGCGTTGTCACCGGCGCGCTGGAAATCGAGCGCGCCCAGAAACGCATCGGTTCTTCGCTTGAGGCCCACCCGATCGTGCACGTCTCGAATCCGGAGTTGTACGAAGCGGTGGTCGATTGCGATCTCGCCGAGGTGTGCATCACGTCGGCTGCGACTCTTGTTCAGGACGAAGGACCGGCCAGCGCGTTTCGCCTGCCGGAGGTTGCGGGCGTAGCGGTCGTTCCGAACCTGGCCGAAGGCAGAAAATGTGCACGCTCGTGGAAGATCCTCACCAACATTGGCGAAGATCCCGAGTATCCGGACGTCTCGCCGCGCGATGCTCAGGCGCTGCGCGAATGGAAATCCATGCGCAAGGCGGCGGAGTAAGATTTCGGCAAAGGCATACCGATCTTTCGTCATCACCGGGCTTGTAGCGGTGATCTCGCGCAGTCGGGCAAGGACGTGCGATATAAATGGCGGGATAAGGCCGATCATGACAAAAATGTTGCTAATTAAATGAAAGCTTATCTCACCGGTCCACAAACGAGCTTCGGACTTGCCGTAGCTGCAATCGTCTGTGCGATCGACCAGGCCACTAAACTCTACCTTCTGTTTGTCTTCGATCTTGCCGCCAATGGCCCGATCCGGCTTGGCCCATTCATCGATATTATTCTCGCGCGCAACACCGGGATCAGCTACGGGCTTTTCCAGAGCCAAGGGCCGCTCGGTCAGTGGGTTTTGCTTGCGTTCAAGGCGGTTGCGGTGCTGCTGCTTTGGATCTGGCTGGCGCACGCGAAAGACCGGCTTACGGCCCTCTCTCTCGGTCTGATTGTGGGCGGGGCGGTCGGCAATGCCATCGATCGACTGGCTTATGGTTGGGTCGCCGATTTCGTCTTTTTTCACATTTCCACGGCGAATTGGCGCTTTAATTGGTATGTTTTTAACTTTGCCGATGTGGCCATCGTTGCCGGGGTTATTGGGCTGTTGTATGAATCGCTGCGAGCGGACCGCGCCGCAAAAGCGCCCTGATCCGCCGCAAGAGTCGCGACAATTCGAAGGTTCCATGTCCGGGTTCGGATTAACACGATGCGTCTGACGAACGTCTTTGGCGCGAGCGCCGTTTTGGCATTGGCAATTGGTGGCGCCGTGCTGCTCATCCCTGCTCCTGCGCGGGCGGCCGACGATGAGGATTCGATCGACAAGAAATTCATGCGCAGCATCATGGACGGGCTTGGCCTGAAGCGGGACGGCGAGGCCATAATTAACTACAGGGAACGTTCACCGCTGGTGATTCCGCCCAGCCGTGAACTCCCGGCGCCCGAACGGGGTGATTCTGTCACAGCCAACAATCCGGCTTGGCCGAAAGATCCAGATGTAGAGCGCCGCAGGGCTCAGGCGGCCATGGAAAAGAACCGCAATATCAGTGACGAGCGTGAACGCGAACAAAACCCGCTGCGGCCCGATCAATTGACCCCCGGCGGGAAGCCGAAGAAAAAGCAGGCGCGCAAGGACGACGGCTACGAGTCGCCGCCCTCGGGTTTCGGCAGCCAATTGCTCCCCTCCGAGCTGGGGTTCAAGGGTATTAGTTCGTTTTTTGGCGGCAAGAAGGAAGAGTCGGCTAAATTTACCGGCGAGCCAGCGCGGGAATTGTTGACCGATCCTCCGCCCGGCTATCAAACGCCGTCGCCGGATCAACCATATGGGCTCGGCAAGGCTGCAGCTCCGAAGGCGACGGACTATTACAAGACTCATGCCGAGCCGACCAAATAACCGTGTCGGCCGTTTTTCCAGCGTTCTCTTACGGCGGGCGGCGTAACCCGACTTCGTGTTTTGTCACGAATCTCAACTGATTCAGGTCCACATCGTGCTTGCCAGAACAACTTTGACGCTCATTGCGCTTGCCGGCTCCTTGGCATCCTCCTCGCTTGCCGCGCAGCAGCGCGGTCCGGAAATCGCGGACTTCACCCTCGCCAACGGATTGGAGCTTGTCGTCATTCCCGATCATCGCGCGCCCGTGGTCACGCACATGATCTGGTACAGGGTTGGCGCGGCGGATGAGACGCCGGGCAAGTCCGGACTGGCTCATTTCCTTGAACACCTCATGTTCAAGGGCACCGCCAAGAATCCTGCCGGAAAATTCTCGCAGGTGGTCGCGCGCATCGGCGGGCAGGAGAATGCCTTCACCTCGCAGGACTACACCGGGTACTTCCAGCGCGTGCCAAGCGATCAGCTTAAGACAGTCATGGAATTCGAAGCGGACCGGATGACCGGGTTGCAGCTTACCGATGACGTGGTTTTGCCTGAGCGGAATGTGATTCTCGAAGAGCAGAACCAGCGTGTTGGAAACAATCCTCGGGCCCGCTTGACGGAGCAAATCGAGGCTGCGCTCTACCTCAATCATCCCTATGGAAAACCGGTAATCGGCTGGCGGCACGAAATGGAAGAGCTGTCGCGTGATGACGCGATCGGATTTTACCGACGCTTCTACGCGCCCAATAACGCCATTGTGGTTATCGCGGGCGATGTCAGCACCACACAGGCACGGGCGCTCGCGGAAGAGACGTACGGCAAGATAGCTCGTCAGGCCGCGATGCCGCCGCGGAAGCGTGCTCAAGAGCCGCCGCCCGCCGCTGCACGCACAGTCACGCTGGCCGATGCGCGTGTCGAGATACCGAGCCTGCAGCGCGAATATCTGGTGCCATCTTTCGCGACAGGAAAGCGCGGCGAATCTGTGGCCCTCGAAGTGCTTGCGCACGTTCTCGGCAGCGGTTCGAACAGCCGACTCTACCGGGCTCTCGTAGTCGAGAAGCAAGTCGCAGTCGCAGCCAGCGCGTGGTACGACGCCAGCATGCTGGATCTGTCGAGGTTCACCATCAGCGGATCGCCGCGCCCCGGGGTCGCGCTTACCCAGCTCGAAGCCGAAATCGATGCAGTCATCGCCCAGCTCATAGAGAAGGGCGTGTCGGAAGAAGAGCTGGAGCGCACCAAGACCCGGCTGATCGCCGACGCAATCTACGCGCAGGACAACCAGGCCACCATGGCTCGCTGGTACGGCACCGCATTGACCACGGGCGCATCCGTGAATGACGTACGCAACTGGCCGGATCGCGTCCGCGCGGTCACGGCCGATCAGGTGCGCGACGCCGCCCGGCAATGGCTGGACAAGCGGCGTTCAGTTACAGGCTACCTGATCAAGGATACAAGCCCGCAGGCGGAGAAGCGGTCATGATTCGGCTCATTGCATCCGTCGTCTGCATCGCCGCGTCCCTTTCCGCCGGCATCGTAACCAGTTCTGCAATGACGATTGAAAAAATCGTCAGTCCCTCCGGCATCGAAGCCTGGCTCGTACAGGAAAAAGCGGTTCCCCTCGTCACGCTCAATTACGCTTTTCATGGAGGTGCCAGCCAGGACGACGCCGACAAGGCCGGAACCGCCAATCTCGCGGCTGACCTTCTCGATGAGGGTGCGGGC